>JBDKTH010000366.1:0-3032 GCA_039680305.1 Thermoguttaceae bacterium
GCTTTGCAGCGGGTTGGCACGCTTGATTCCGTGGGCTCGCGCCCACGGCTACGCCCCTCGACCGCTGCGCGGTCAGTTGGCTTTGCTAGCATGTGTGCAATGACGAACCCGGAGGGAGAGGGAGTCAAGAATGCGAATGCTCCTTCGTCAGTTCGACCTGCCCCTGCGGCATGTGTTCACGATCGCGCGTGGCTCAACGAGTGTCAGCCGGACATTGATCGTCGAACTCCAGCACGACGGCCACCGCGGGTTCGGCGAGGCGGGCGAGAACAGCTTCTACGGGGCAACGATCGAGAACATGCAGGCCGTCCTGGAGCGGGTGCGCCCGCGTCTGGAGGCCGGCGGCCTGGTCGATCCGGCTGTGCTGTGGGACGAGCTGAAGCCCGAGCTGACGCAAAACACGTTTGCCCAGTGTGCCCTGGACATCGCCGCCTGGGATCTGTGGGGCAAAGTGCACGGCCAGCCGCTCTGGAAGCTGTGGGGCCTCGAGCCAAAAAACCTCCCGGTGACCGACTACACAATCGGGATCGACTCGCTCGACGTGATGGTCCGAAAGCTGGAAGAGTTCCCCAACTGGCCGGTCTACAAGATCAAGCTGGGCACGCCCAACGACCTAGTCATCGTGCGTCAACTGCGCGAGCACACCGACGCCGTGTTTCGGGTCGACGCCAACTGTGCCTGGACCGCCGACGAGGCGATCCGCAATTCGGCCGCGCTCCAAGACCTCGGCGTCGAGTTCATCGAGCAGCCGCTCCGGCCCGACGACTGGGAAGGGATGCGCGAGGTCTACGCCCGATCGGCCTTGCCGGTGATCGCCGACGAGAGCTGCCAGTTCGAAGCCGACGTGGATCGCTGCCAGACCTGTTTTCACGGGGTGAACGTGAAGCTGGTCAAATGCGGCGGCCTGACGCCGGCCCGTCGCATGCTCGCCCGGGCGCGACACCTGGGCCTGAAGACGATGGTCGGCTGCATGACCGAGTCGACCGTGGGCATCTCGGCGATCGCCCAACTCCTGCCGATGCTCGAATACGTGGACATGGACGGGGCCTTGCTCCTGGCCCAGGACATTGCCACCGGCGTGACGATCGACCGCGGCGTGATCCACTTTCCTGCGGAAAACGGCTGCGGGGTCACGCTGCGATAGCGTGACGGGGACCGACGATGGCTTTCATCCAGTGCAGCGGTTGCGGGGCGGTGCATGAGGCGACGCTGGCCGCGTGTCCCAGCTGCGGTCGATGTCCCGGCTGCGGAGCGAACCTCGTTTCCCAGGAACATCTGAAGGAGCCTTGCCCGGCGTGTGGCCTGCCCTATTGTGACGACTGCGGCCGATGTCCCGGCTGCGGGCAGTCGCGCAGCTTTACCCTGGAGCCGTGCCAATGCGGCCATCCGTCCGACCCCGCTCGCGTGGCGCAACTGGAACGGACCTTCGGCCTGAGGCGCGCCGGGCGCTAATACCCAAGGCGATTAGTGCCGCGTGCCGCTGCTTGCCTTTCGGGCAAGCCGTGGCACACGCACACGCTGGACAATCCGTGGAGCCCCGACCGGGCCGACACGGCCCGGCTCCGAACTCTCCCCTCTTCCCCCTCCCCTCTTCCCTACCCCGGCAACAGCCGCTGAATATCCAGGCCGAGGACGAAGATCATCAGGCCGAGGATGAACAGCAGGCCGAGGTAGCTCAGGGCGAGGTGGATCCGCTCACCGGGCGGTTTGCCCCGGATGCCTTCGTAGGTCAGGAAGACCATGTGGCCGCCGTCGAGGACGGGGATCGGCAGGAAGTTGATCACGGCCAGGTTGGCGCCGATCATCGTGAGGAAGATCAACAGATCGGAGAGCCCTTGCGAGGCCGAGTGGTAGGCCAGCACGGCGATCGAGACCGGGCCGCCGAGGGCCTTGGGCGAGACCTGGGAGCCCAGCTTGCCGAGCAACTGAAAGATCATCGTCACGGAGTCCCACGTCTCCTGGGCTCCCAGCGCGATCGCGTCGCCCACGCTCGTCGCTTGGCGGATGGTCTCCTTTTGCGTGAAGAGGAAGCCGCGGTTCGGGTTGTACCAATCGGCCACGGCGGCCGGTTCCAGGGTGAACTTCTGGCAGTCTTTGAGTTCGAGTTCGACCTGGCTGCCCGGCAGGGCGGTCTGCAGCGCGTAGAAGAAGAACGGCCAGTTCTTCGAGTTCTTGTCGTCGAGCTTGACCTCCACCCCGCTGTTGCCGAGGGCCGCGACCGCATTTTCCAGGCCGCGATTCTTGATCACTTCCTTGTCGAGCGGGAGGATTTTGGCGCGGACGACGACCGCGTCGCTCGGCACGCGGGCCTTGGCGGCCGGACTGCCGGGCTCCAAACCGACAATCCGGTTGCCCACCTGGTAAGCGGCCCCCAAAACCGGAATCGACAGCGGATCGCCCGGGTAGAGCCCATTGGGTTTCTCGTACCACTCGGCGCGACGTAAGGTCACGGGAATCGCGTCTTCCTTCCCGTCGCGCACGATCGTCAAGGTGACGTCGGGCTTCTGCTCGCTCAACTTGCGCAGTTGGGCGGGGAGCCGGGCCGGATTGGCGATCGGCTGGCCGTCGATCGCCCGCAATACGTCGCCCGGCTTGAGCCCGGCCTTCTCGGCCGGCGAACCACGTTGGATCGCGGTGATCGGGCCCATCTCCATCACGAGCCCAAGATCGCGGAACGTCCCTGCCGGCACGTCGATCGTCAAGAGCTTGACCTGATCCTTGGCCTGAGCGCCGTCGTCCGAGGTGCCGGTGCGCTTGACGGTCACCTTCAGAGGCTTGTCTGGATGCAGGGCCAATTGGCTGAGGATCTGGCGGTATTCCTCGACCGGCTGGCCATCGATCGCCACGACCGTGTCGTCGCCCTCCAGTGCCGGGGTGGCCCGGGCGGCGGCCGAGCCGGGGACGACCGTCAGCAGTCGATCACGCAAGGTGGTGCTTAGAGGGCCGGCGATCCCGATCGTCGGCGCCATGCGGAACCGGTCGGGGGTGACGTGCACGGTCAGCGGCTCTTTCACGCCGGGGCGCTGGATGAC
>JBDKTH010001025.1:0-1610 GCA_039680305.1 Thermoguttaceae bacterium
GTTCGACGGCTGGTCCCCTTCCACTCCCGCAGCGCGATGCCCCAGAGCGTGCTGAAGATAATAATACTGGCCATGTGAAGGGTCCAACTGGAGAATTCATACTTCCCCATCCGCGTCTGGCCCATGCTGTAGAAGAAAAACTGCAGGTACCAGGTCGTGCCGGCAATGGCCGAAAAGACGTAGTTGGACACTAGCGGCACCGACTCGGTGCGCATGGCCGGGGCACCTTTCGACTCGTCGACGACCGTCCGAACCGGGGCAAAGTACTCGCCGCCGGACTTATTCTTAATGTTCAGGAGCACGCACCAGATGAAGTTCGTGGTAAACCCACCCCAGAGGACTATGATCAGCACGGGGAGGTTTTGCCAGAGGTCGTTGCCGCCATGCTCGGCCAGGCTGGCCTTAGCCAAATCGGCGATCGGTTTGCCGGCGGCCAGGCCGTAAGCGAACGACGCGCTCATCACGCCGGAAAACGTGGCGACAAGGATCCCCTTAACGAAGCTGAACTCCTGGATCGTGGCCTTTTTCTGTTCCTCGGTCAGTTCTCGCTCTTTGGACATTCCCGCCATGCCGCTAACCGCGATGCCGGCCAGGCACACGGCGACGCCCAACAGGACGATCTGGCCGGAGGTCTGCTGGAGAATTGCACCAATCTCGCCGTTGAAGATCGGTGGCATGAGGGTACCGAAGGCGGCGCAGTAGCCCAAGGCGATGGCCATTCCCAGGGCGATCCCCAGGTAACGCATGGTCAGGCCGAAGGTCAGACCGCCGAGGCCCCACATCGCGCCGAAGATGTAAGCCCAGACGAGGCTTTCCCTGGGGGCTGAGCCGATCACGGACCAGAGATCGGGCACCAGGAGCCAAGCCAGGAGCATCGGGGCGATGATCCAGCTAAAGAAGCCACCCACTAGCCAGTAGGTTTCCCAGGACCACTTCTTGACGCCCCGGTAGGGAATGTAAAAGCTGGCTGAGGCCAAGCCGCCGAGCCAATGGAAGAACACGCCGAGGAAGGGATTTGTCATCGCTTGTCCATCCTATGAGACCGTTTAGCGGGAGCTGAGAACCTTGCTCTCGTACTGCTTGACCTTGTCCATCCAATCCATGCCGACCGGGACATCTTGCGTCTGGCAGTAGTATTCCCACACCGCGCCAAGCGGCAGGGTTTTGGCCTCTTCGACCATCGCCAACCGCTGGGTGAAGTCCCAGTTCGACTCGAACTGACGCAGACGATCTCTCGGCTCCAGCAAGGCCCCCAAGAGAGCCTTCAGCATGGCTCGCGAGCCGATCACCCAAGCGGCGATCCGGTTGATGCTGGCGTCGAAGAAGTCGAGGCCGATATGCACGCGGTCCAGAAAATCGCCACGCACCAGCTCTTCGGCGATCGCCCGAAGGTCGTCGGTGAGGACCACGACATGGTCGCTGTCCCAGCGGATGCCACGGCTGACGTGGAGGAGAATTTCATCGAGGAACAGAAGAACAGAAGAGATCTTGTCGGAAATCGTCTCGGTGGGATGGAAGTGCCCGGCGTCGAGACACAAGAGCTTCTTGTTTTCCACGGCATAGGCGAGGTAGAACTCGTGGGAGCCGACCACGTAGGTTTCCGAGCCGAT
>JBDKTH010001130.1:0-6136 GCA_039680305.1 Thermoguttaceae bacterium
GCCCGCGAAGATCGAGGAGGAGCCCGGCCGCCTTGAACGCCGCGAAGGGACCGTCCGTATCCCCATCGAGTTGGCCATGGAGATCCTCGCCAACAAGCTGCCGAGCCAGACGCCCAAGGACGGCGTCCGCATGGGCAGGGAGCCGCCGTTCGGATCGAATTCAGGACGCATCCCATGGAGGCAGGAACAGTGAGTTCTTTCTATACCCCGCAGAGTCGGCTGCGATGGGAAACGACGTCTTCCGGCTGTGCGGGCGACGCGGAACGCCGCGCGTGTGCGTTCCCACGCGGAGCTTGGGCACGCGGCGGGAGTCGCACCGTCATGGCCATCGTCGCCCTGCTGGGCGTCGCCCTGGCGCCGGGGGCGGTCGGCGCCGAGTCGAAACAGGTTGAAAAAGGGAAGCTCCCCAAAGTCCTCCAAGAAGTCCGCATCGACCAGCGTCACGGCGTCCAGGCCCCCGGTGAGTTGACGTTTCGCGACGAGGCGGGGCGTACGGTCCGTTTGGGCGACTACTTCGACGGCAAGCCGCACATCCTCGTGCTCGCCTATTACGAGTGCCCCAAGCTCTGCACGCTCGTGCTCAATGGGCTTCGCGACGGCCTCCAGCGCGTCGATAGCCTCGAGATCGGCCGGGATTTCGATATTCTCACTGTAAGTTTCAATCCCCGCGAGACCCCGGCGATTGCGGCCGCCAAGAAGAAGAACTATGTCGCCAGCTATGGCCGCCCCGGGGCGGAACAGGGATGGCACTTCCTCACCGGCGATCAGGCGTCGATCGACCGGCTCACCCGAGCGGTCGGCTTCTACTACGCCTACGATCCCCGCAGCGAGCAATTCGCCCATAGCAGTACGCTGATCGTGTTAACCCCGGACGGCAAGGTTTCCAGCTACTTGCTGGGCGTCCGCTACGAGCCCAAGGACCTGCGTCTGGGCCTGGTCGAGGCTTCGTCCGGAAAGATCGGTTCGACGATCGACCAGGTGCTCTTGTACTGCTTCCACTACGATCCCCAGGTGGGCAAGTACACGGCCGACGTACTCTGGTTCGTCCGCTTGGGCGGGATGTTCGTGGTCGCCGGGCTGGTGACGCTGGGGGTGGTGCTGTTCCGCCGCGACCGACGCCGGGGCCGCGAATAAGCCATGGATTTCCCCATCACCCTGTTTCCCGAGCAAGCATCCACCGCGGCCGAGCGCGTCGATGCGCTGTTCTGGTTCCTCACGGCGGTGAGCACGGTAATGACAGTGCTGATCGCCGGGGCGATCCTCTACTTCGCCGCCAAGTACCGCCGGCGGCCCGACAGCGGGCCCACGCCGCGGATCGACGGCTCGCTACGGCTGGAACTGTTCTGGACTGCCGTGCCGCTGGTCGTCGGGCTGGTGATGTTTGGTTGGGCAATGAACGTCTATCTCTACATTGCCCAGATTCCCGCCAACGCCAAGGAAGTTTACGTAGTGGGCAAGCAGTGGATGTGGAAGGTGCAGCATCCCGGCGGCCAGCGGGAGATCAACGAACTGCACGTCCCCTTGGGCGAGCCCGTCAAGCTGATTCTCACCTCGGAGGATGTGATCCACAGCTTCTACGTCCCGGCGTTTCGGATCAAGGTCGACGTGCTCCCAGGACGCTACGTTGAGACGTGGTTCCAGCCGACCAAGACCGGCGTCTACCACTTGTTCTGCGCCGAGTATTGCGGCACGGGGCATTCGTCGATGATCGGCAGCGTCGTGGTGATGGAACCCCGCGACTTCCAGACGTGGCTGACTAACCGGGCGGAGAATTCGCTGGCCCTCGAAGGGCGGAAGCTGTTCCTCAAATTCCAGTGCGTGGCCTGCCACAGCGCCGACGCGCTGGCCCGGGCGCCCGTGCTCGAAGGGCTCTACGGGAGCCGGGTGCCGTTGAAGGACGGTCGGGAGGTGATCGCCGACGAGGAGTACCTCCGCCAGTCGATCGTCGAGCCCGACGCGAAGATCGTCGCCGGCTACGAGCCGATCATGCCGTCGTTCAAGGGGCAGATCGAGGAAGAGGAGATCATCAAGCTGATCGCCTTTCTCAAGACGCTGCCGCCGGGAGGGACTCCCGACCGAGTCGACCGCGCCCCGCCGCCCGAAGCCGAGCGGCGTGCCACTCCCGAACCCCAAGAGAAGTCGAAGTCCGTGCCATGAGCATTGCATCGTTCACCCCCCAGGCCCAGGTTCCGATCCCCGAGAAGCTCGAGAGCAACTACTTGACCGAGGGCTACTCGCTGAAGTCGTGGCTGTTGACGACCGACCACAAGCGGATCGCCCTGTTGTATCTGTTGACGGTCACGCTGATGTTCTTTCTCGGGGGCGCGGCGGCCACGCTGGTCCGCCTGGAACTGATCACGCCCGCCGGCGATCTGGTGCAGGCCGACACCTACAACAAGCTCTTCACGCTGCACGGCGTGATCATGATCTGGTTTTTCCTGGTCCCCGTGATCCCCACCGTGATGGGCAACTTCCTCTTGCCGATGATGCTCGGCGCCAAGGACCTTGCCTTTCCCAGGCTCAACCTGCTGAGCTGGTACATCTTCGTCCTCGGGGCCGCGATCACCCTCTGGGCCCTGCTCGCCGGCGGGGTCGACACCGGCTGGACCTTTTACACCCCTTACAGCACCGAGGCCTCGCACACCAACGTCATTCCCGTGGCGTTCGGGATCCTCGTCTCCGGTTTCTCATCGATCCTCACGGGGCTGAACTTCGTCGTCACCACCCACACGATGCGTGCCCCCGGGCTGACCTGGTTCCGCCTGCCGCTGTTCGTCTGGTCGCACTACGCCACGGCGGTGATCATGCTCTTGGCCACGCCGGTGTTGGCCATGACGCTGGCGCTGGTGGCGATCGAACGGGCTACGGGGATCGGGATCTTCGACCCCGACATCGGCGGCGATCCCCTGTTGTTCCAGCACCTCTTCTGGTTCTACTCCCATCCGGCCGTCTACATCATGGTCCTCCCCGGGTTCGCCGTGGTCAGCGAGGTGATTCCCTGCTTCGCCCGCAAGGTGATCTTCGGCTATGCCTTCATCGCCCTGTCGAGCGTGGCCATCGCCGTGTTCGGATTTCTGGTCTGGGGGCATCATATGTTCGTGGCCGGGCAGTCGGTCTACTCGGCGATGGTCTTTTCGATCCTCAGCTACCTGATCGCCGTCCCCTCGGCAATCAAGGTCTTCAACTGGACGGCCACGCTCTACAAGGGATCGATCAAGTTCGACACGCCGCTGCTGTTTGCGTTGGGGTTCATCGGGCTGTTCGTGATCGGCGGACTGACCGGGCTGTTCGTGGCCGCCCTGGCGGTCGACGTTCACGTCCACGACACCTACTTCGTCATCGCTCACTTCCACTTTATCATGGTCGGCGGCACGGTCAGCGCCTACATGGCCGCGCTCCACTTCTGGTGGCCGAAGATCTCCGGCCGATTGTACCCGGAAGGCTGGGGACGCCTGGCGGCCGGGCTGATCTTCTTCGGCTTCGTGCTGACCTTCTTCCCCCAGTTCATCCTGGGCTACGAGGGGATGCCGCGGCGCTACTACCAGTATCCGGCCGAGTTCCAGGTCCTCAACGTGTTGTCCTCGGCAGGGGCCTCGATCCTCGCCGTCGGCTACCTGCTGCCGTTCGTCTACCTGTTCTGGTCGATGCGGTATGGGAAGCGGGCGGGCCCGAATCCCTGGGGCGCCACGGGCCTGGAGTGGCAAACCCCCTCGCCCCCGCCGAAGGACAATTTCGCCGTCACTCCCGTCGTGACCGCCCCTCCCTATCAGTATTCCAAAGGCCCGGAGGAGACCGTTGGCTGAAAAAGCGGAAAAATACGCCCCCCTGGCCCATCACTTCGAGAACCTCGAGCAACAGCGCCGCGCGCAGTTGGCCGGGATGTGGACCTTCCTGGCCACCGAGATCCTGGTGTTCGGCACGATGTTCACCGGCTACGCCGCCTACCGCACCTGGTATCCCGAGGCCTTTGCCGCGGCCAGCCGCCACCTCAGCCTGCTCATTGGCGGCATCAATACCCTGGTGCTCCTGGCCAGCAGTTTCACCATGGCCATGGCCGTCTACTCCGCCCGGACCGGCCGACACGGATGGCTCGTCGCCTGTCTGCTGTTGACGATCCTCCTGGGGAGCACGTTCATGGGGCTCAAGGCCGTCGAGTACTACGTCGATTATCGCGACAACCTCATGCCGCTGGTGGCCTTCGAGCCGGAGGAGTGGGCCCAGCGCGGTATTAGTCCCAACCACGTGGTCTTGTTTCTGACCTTCTACTACATCCTCACCGGGCTGCACGCATTGCACATGATCGTCGGCATCGGCCTGTTGGCGGTGATCCTCTACTTTGCCTGGCGCCGGACCTATTCGTCCAACTATTACATGCCGGTCGATCTGTCGGGCCTGTACTGGCACTTTGTCGACATCGTCTGGATCTTCTTGCTGCCGTTGTTGTACCTGGTGGGGACAAGGGGCCCCTAGACTATGGAAGAAATCACCTCTCCGTGGACGTACCTGTGGGTCTTCGTCGCCCTGGTCGCGCTCACGCTGGCCACCGTGGGCTTCTCGTTCCTTCACGTCGGCGAGGCGTGGCACACCCTCGTGGGGCTGATCATCGCGACCGCCAAGGCCCTGCTGGTGGCCCTCTTCTTCATGCACGTGCTCCACAGCTCCCGTCTGACCTGGATCCTCCTGGGCTCCGGCCTCTTCTGGCTGGGGATCCTGCTGGTGTTGACGATGAGCGACTACCTGACCCGGGCCTACCTGGCCTACTGAATCTTTCCGCTCGCAGCCGGCTGGGGGCCTATCGGCATAGGGTTTGCTTCCCTTGGGCGACCGCGGGGTTCTCCTGCCCAGTTCCATTTGTATCTCATCACACTCCATTCATTCCCAAGGAGCTATCAACATGAAGCTGTTGAACCTGTTTGCCGGCATCCTGACGGTAGGCATCGCAGGCCTGCTGGCGAGTGCCACTGCCGTGGCCCAAGAGGGCCAAGAAAAAGCCGCCGTCGACACGGGCCAACGCATCCGTTTGCCAGCAGAACAAAGCATGGTCGAGGTCTGGGCCGACTACCCGGACAGCGTTCGCGTCGGGGAGAGTTTCCAGTACAAGATCCACGTCAAGAATATCACCGACAATATCCATCTCGATGAGGTGACCATCCGCCAACACGTGCCGCAAGGTTTCGAAATCGAATCGTCCGAGCCGCCTATGCACCGTGAAAAAGCCGAGGGCGATCAGCAAGCTACGCAGGAAAAGCAAGGCCAGAAGCAGGAGCAGGGCAAGCAACAAGACGAGCAGCAGAAGCAGGATAAGGGTCAGACGGTCAAGTGGACCATCGCCGACCTGCAGCCAGGTCAGACCATGACCATTGCGGTCAAGGCGACCTCCGACCAGGAAGGTTCGGCGCGGACTTGCCTGGCAATTTCCTACACGCCCGCGCTGTGCTTGATGACGAAGTTCGTCAAGCCGGAAGTCAACGTCTCGAAGGCCGTGCCCGACGAGGCGAGCATCTGTCAAATCCTCGTCTTCCTCTACCGTGTCAGCAACACGGGTTCGGGCAAGACCGCCGCCTTGCTGTTGCGGGACGAACTGCCCGAAGGCTTGCAGACGGAAGATGGCAAGGACAAGGTCGAGATTCCCGTCGATCCGCTCGATCCCGGCCAATCCAAGGACATTGAAGTCCGCCTGGTGGCCAAGAAGACCGGTGAACTGGGTAGCCGGGCCACGATTGTCGAACGCGGCCAGAACGGGGATTCCCAAGACAACGAGTTGGCGCGATCGGAGCGCAAGACCACGCGCGTTGAGAAGCCGCAATTGACCGTGAAGATCGACGGGCCGCAGGCGCAATACGTCAACGAGCCGATGACGTACACAATCACCGTAACGAACGAGGGCAAGGTCCAGGCCCGCAGCACCCAGTTGACGCTCGAGCACGACCAGAAGGGCGTGCGGCTGGTCAACACCACTGAGGCTGAAGAGGTCAAGCAGCAGGGCGGCAACCAGGGCCAGCCCAAGGAAGCCCCGCAGGGAGACGAGGCCAAGGAAGACCAGTCGCAGGCCAAGCAAAACCCGGAGGGCAAGCAGGACCAGCAGGGCAAGGACGAGCAGAAGGCCTCGAAGACCTGGGACCTGGGCGATCTCGGT
>JBDKTH010000565.1:0-9745 GCA_039680305.1 Thermoguttaceae bacterium
GTCCAGCGAGCCCTGGCGGCCTCCAATGAGACTATTGCTCGGCGTGGAAGCATCGTGGCGGCCTTCATGAAGCTGTTGCCGGTCTTCGTCTTCATCGTTCCCGGGATGATCTGCTTTGTCCTGGCCAAGAACGGCTACCGGGGCCTGGAAAGTCTGGTGGCCGATGGCAAGCCCGTCGCGGACCAGTGTCAGGCGGCCTTTCCGTTGATGGTCAAGCACGTGTTGCCCGTGGGAGTCCGGGGAATCGTCGTGGCGGGTCTCCTCTCCGCCCTGATGAGCTCGCTGGCCGGGGCGTTCAACGCCTGTTCCACGTTGTTCACCATGGATCTCTACCAGAAGTTCCGGCCGCGTGCCTCGCAGGCCCAACTGGTTTGGATGGGCCGCATCGCCACGAGCGTGATGGTGCTGATCGCCCTCCTGTGGATCCCGGTGATCCGTGGTCAGAGCGGCTTGTACTACTACCTCCAATCGGTCCAAGGCTACCTGGCCCCGCCGATCTTCGCGGTCTTCTTCCTGGGCGTGTTCTTCAAGCGGCTCAACGCCAAGGGCTGTCTGGCCGCGCTGTTGGTCGGTTTCCTGATGGGCGTTTTCCGGCTCGCCATCGACACCCCGGTCGCCTTGGGCCTGAAGGGATTCGAGCAGGGCTACACGGAAGGCTCGCTGCTCTGGATCGTCAACAACACCTACTTCCAGTACTACAGCGTGTTGATCTTCCTGGTCTCCGCGGCCGCGATGGTGTTGGTGAGTCTCGCAACCAAAGCCCCCTCGCCGGAAACCATCCGTGGGCTGACGTACGGCACAGTGACCGAAGAGCAGCGTCTCCAATCCCGTCGCAGCTGGAACGTCGGCGACGTCCTGGCCTCGGTTCTGGTGCTGGCGGCGATCGTCGCGGCGTATGTTTACTTCCGCGGGTAGCTGCCGTCAGGGCTCGACGATCACCTTGACGACGCCCTTGGCGTACTCGGCGTTCAAGGCAAACGCCTCGGCCGCACGCTCCAAGGGGAAGTGGTGGCTGACCAGCGAGCGGAGATCGACCATCCCGCGCTCGGCCAAGTGGATCGCGCGGGGATAGGTGTGCTTCATGCGTCGGACCATCGTGATGGTCAGGCCTTTGCGCCGCGCCGTGGAGTGACGGAGCGAAAGGCGATCGTCGTCGGCGATCCCCACGACCACCAACCGGCCGCCAGGGATCAGCATCTCGGCCGCCTCTTCGACCGCCTCGCCGCTCCAGCCGGCCTCGAAGGCTACGTCCACGCCACGCCCGCCAGTCGCTTTCTGCACTTCGGCGACCATGTCGTGCTGTTCATGACAGAAGGCCGCAGTGGCCCCAAGACGCCGTGCCAGTTCCACACGCCAAGGAAAGCGGTCTGACACGAAAACCGGCTCGGCCCCGCTGAGCTTGGCGATTTCGAGAAGACACAAGCCGATCGGCCCGGCGCCGAGAATGGCCACGCTCCGGCCGACACGGAGTTTTCCCAGATCGACCGCATGGATCGCCACGCCGAGCGGCTCGAGCATGGCACCGTCGGCCGCGTCGAGCGCCGGCGGCAAAGGGAAGCAGTTCTCCGCCGGCATGTGAATCCATTGACAAAAAGCCCCGTCGTCGGGCCACAGACCGCAAAAGCGGATCTGCAGGCAGAGATTGGGATGTCCCGCTTGGCACAACTCGCATCGGCCGCAGGGCCGCGCCGGCTCGACGGCCACAGGCGTTCCCGCCTGAAGCGGCCGACCGTAGCCGTCCCGACTCCCCTCGCCCACCGCTTCGACGATCCCGCCGAACTCATGCCCGAGGATCAAAGGGCTTTTGAGCGTCGTGTCACCGATCCGTGCGTGACGGTACGTGTGCAGATCGCTACCGCAAATGCCTACGGCCTTGATGCGAATCAGCGTCTGGCCTGCCGGCGGCTCGCCGGGGCAAGGAACCTCTTCGATGCGGAGATCCGCGGGGCCGTGGAGCCGAGCGGCCCACATCTTGCCGTTACGACGGTCGGTTGTGATCACCGTTGTGTCTCGTTCGCTTCTGGGGCTTCGTTCTCGCATCGTCGCAGACACCAAGAGACGCGGCGTCTACGAGTGCTGCCCGTAGCCGAACCGATACCGATCATACCACTTCTTGGCTTCGTCTGTGGGGATTTCACAGGGCGGACCGAGTTGCAAGGCCAGGTGCACCGTCTTGGCCACGTCCTCGGTCATCACGGCGACCTTGAGGGCCTCGCAGGCCGTCTTGCCCCAGGCGAACACGCCGTGGTTCTGCAGCAGGACGGCAGGCGACCGGTTGCGGCATTTCAGGATCATCTGACCGATATGATCGGCCTCGTTGTCCACGTAAGGCGTGCAGGGGATCTGATCGCCAAACTGGTCGGCGATGGCCGTCAGGCACAAGGGAATCGGCCGCCCCAGCGCCGCAAAGGCCGTGGCGTAATTGCTGTGCGTGTGGATGATGCCGCACACCCCGGGCATGTTGCGATAGAGAAAGAGGTGGTGGGGCAAGTCGACACTCGGACGCAGCTTCGCGTTGACCGCCTCGCCGGACGCCAGGTCGACCTCGACGAGGTCGTCCGGCGTGAGTCGGTCATAGTCGATCCCCGACGGCTTGATCACCAGTCGTCCGCTCTCGCGGTCCAGGCCGCTGGCGTTGCCCGAGTGCATGGTCACCAGGCCCGTGGCCGGGAGCATCTTGTTGACGTAACAGACCTCTTCGCGAAGTTGAGTCATCTTCATGACCTGAGTTCCCTCTTCCCCTTTCAATCTCACATTCCTTTGCGGACCCGGTCGCGCAGGGCGATCAGGTCTTTCATCACACGGTAAAGCCCTTCCTTGTCGGCAGAACCCGGCAGGCCGAAGCCGTCGTGCAACTGGCGGTAGAGCCGGTACAGTTCGGCGTAGACGGCCGCGGCCGCCTTGTTGGGACGGAAGACCTTGGGCTTTACGCCCGTCATGCGCCGCTGGGCCTGTTCGGTGCTCTTGTAGGCCCCGCCCACGACGGCCCCGAAGATCGCCGCTCCCAAGGCACAGGTCTGAGCCGAGCGGCTCACCTTCATCGGCCGATTGCAGATATCGGCATAGACCTGCATGGCGAACGGATTCTTTTCGGCGATTCCGCCGCAGTTGATCACCTCGTTGACCTCCACGCCGTACTCCTCGAACCGCTTGATGATCGTCAAGGCGCCGAACGCCGTGGCTTCGATCAGGGTCCGGTAGATTTCAGCCGCTGTGGTGTGGAGCGTCTGACCGATCAAGAGTCCCGTGAGCAATGGATCGACGAGGATCGTGCGGTTGCCATTGTTCCAGTCGAGTGCCAAGAGTCCGCTTTCGCCGGGCTTTAGTCGGGCCGCTTCTTGGGTAAGGTTCGCGTGCGGGTCACCTTTGGTCGTGTAATGTTTGGGGGCCAGGGAAGTGACGAACCAGTTGAAAATATCGCCCACGGCCGACTGGCCCGCTTCCAGGCCGTACAGCCCGGGGATGATCGAGCCGGGCACGATTCCGCACAGTCCGGGGATGTCGGCCAGCGGCTGGTCCATGGGAGCGACCATCATGTCGCAGGTGCTCGTGCCGATGATCTTGACCAGCGTGCCCGGTTTGGCGCCGGCGCCAACCGCGCCGGTGTGAGCATCGAACGCGCCGACGGCCACGGGGATCCCCGCCGGCAGGCCCACGCGGGACGCCACCTCTTCGGTCAACTCGCCTGCCCGCCGGTCGGCAGGCACTGCCGGGGCGTTGTATCGACGGCGGAGCGGGAGCAGGTCGGGATCGAGACTCGCCAGGAGTTCCTCACCGGGCAGCCCCCCCCACTCGTCGTTGTACATCGCCTTATGTCCCGCGGCACAGATCCCACGCGGCACGATCGTCGGATCGAGCCGGCCGGTGAGGAATCCGGGGACAAAGTCGGCCAGTTCCACCCAGCCGTAGGCGGCCATGAACACCTGGGGACTGGTCCGCTTGCAGTGGAGGATTTTGGACCAATACCACTCCGAACTGTACGTGCCGCCGCACTTCGACAAGTAGGGCGTGCCCAACTGCCGTGCCTTGTCGGTGATCTCGGCCGCCTCGGCGTACGACGTGTGATCCTTCCAAAGCCACGCCTGGGCCGCCAGGTTCTTCCTGAACCGCGGTTGCAGGGCAAGAGGCATGCCGTCGCGATCGACGGGAATCGGGGTGGAACCGGTTGTGTCGACGCCGATGCCAACGACATTGTCGGGCGAGAATCCCGGCTGCTTCTTCGCCGCTCGCAGCGCCGCACGCACGGCCTGGTGGAACCCCTCGATATAGTCGGCCGGATTCTGCCGGGCGAGGTTCGGATCCTTCGCGTCCAGCAGAATCCCCTTCTCGCCGCTCGGGTAGTCGTAGACGTGCGTGGCGATCTCGGTCCCGTCGGCCACATCCACGACGAGCGCCCGCACGCTGTTGGTCCCGTAATCGACGCCAAGGGCGAACTGTTTGGTTGAAGATGTGGGCATGGGAAAACTCCTTTATTCTCTGCGATGCGTGGCAAGATGAGACAAACAACGCTGCGACGCCAACTTATCGCTTTTCCATCGATTCGACAAGCACCAGACATCCGGCTTCCGACTCCAACTTTAGCAGCACCAGGCCCTCCGCCTGAAGACCGATCTTTTCGCAATTGTCCCGTCGAGCCCACCCCCAAGGTGACGGGGCGGCGGGGATCGCTTTGCGGCCGAGTTTCCCGGACTTGCATGGGAGACACCACACTGGTGGCTCAAAGCGAGTGGTCCGTTAGCCGTGGGTGAGATAGTATGGGTGAGATCCGTCTCGAGGCTCCAAGGGGGGCGTGGGATGAACATCAGTTTTCGGCAGACCGTCTCCTGGTGGCTACCGTTTCTCTCCCTGCTGGCCCTGACAGGCTGTGCCCAGACGCCAGATCCCGCCGCTCTGTATACGGAAGGGGTGGAGGCCGCCAAGCAGGAACAGTGGACGGCGGCCGTTACGGCCTTTCGGGCAACGCTCCAGGCGGATTCCTCCTTCCCCAACGCCCGCTGTGAGTTGGCCAGGGCCCTGCGCGAGGCAGGCCACACCGCCGAAGCCGCCGAGCAGCTTGCCGAGGCGATCAAGCGCAATCCTCAGGACTCGGAGGCCTATTTCGAGCGAGCCTTGACCTACGACCGGCTGGCCGAGGAGACCAAAGCCCGATCGTTCCTCTATCGAGCGGTCGCCGACTACACTCAGGTGATCCGACTCTACGCCAGCCGGATGCCGGCCCCCGCCGAAGACACGGGCTCGCCTGATCCGCGGTGCGTTCATGCCCATTACAAACGCGGACTGGACTATGAAACCCTCGGCCTTGCCGAGATGGCCCTGGACGACTTCACCGAGGTGATCCGCCTCAAACCAGAGGATCCACAAGCCTTCTATCATCGCGGCCTTGCGCATGCAAGCCGAGGGAACCTGACCTCGGCGCTTCGGGATCTGACCGAGGCCACCCAACGCGGTATGGGACGGTCCGCGTACAGCCAGCGGGGGCTGACATTCGAGAAGAAACGCGACCTCCAGGCTGCGGAAGCCGACTTCTCACACGCCATCCAACAGAATCCCCGTCTCGCCGAGGCCTTCTACGATCGCGGTCTGGTCTATGAGCAATTGGGGGAAAAAGCGAAGGCCGTACGCGATCTGACCGAGGCCATCCACCTGGAACCGAAGCTTGCCGAAGCTTACCAAGCCCGCGGCGAGGCCCGCCGTTCAACCACCCCGGACGAGGCCATCGCCGATTTCGGCAAGGCCATCCAACTGGCACCGGGGACTTCCGAACTATACAACGCCCGGGGACTCGCCTATCTGGCAAAAGGCGACGCTGAAAGAGCCGTCGCCGATTTTGATGAGGCGATCCGAATCAACCCGCATGACAAAAAGGCCTACTTCGACCGCGGACGGGCCTATCGAGACCGAGGCAAACCCAACGAGGCGATCGCCAGCTTGACCGATGCCATCCGCAACGATCCCCTATACGCCGAGGCCTACTACCAGCGTGGCCTCGCCTATCGCGACGCCGGCGATCGGAATCGGGCGATCGCCGATCTGACCCAAACGGTCGAGTTGGATCCCGCCGACGCCCGGGCCTATGACGCTTTGGGACAGGTTTATGCTCAACGAGGCGACTGGGATCAGGCAATCTCGCTCTATAGCCGAGCGATCCAGATCGACCGCAGCAATCCGGAGACCTTCGTCCGCCGGGGCAAAGCCTATGAAGCCAAGGGAGACTTCCTTCGGGCGACGGCCGACTTCACCAACGCCCTCCAATTGCAGGAGGCCCCGGCCATCTACAACCTGCGGGGCGGGGCCTTCGCTCAGAAGAATGATCTCGATTCGGCCATTGCTGATTTCAGCCGCGTGATCCAGTTGGATCCCAAGAATGCCGAGGCCTTCCGCCGCCGCGGCGAGGCGTACCTGAAACAAGGGCAGGCCGACCAGGCGATCGCCGACTTGCGGACGGCGGCGGGACTTCGCCCCGACGACGCCGAAATCCGCAATCAACTCGGGTTGGCATTCTTGAAGAAGGGCGACTCCGACGCCGCTCTTGCCGCGTTCACGAAGGCGATCGAACTGGATCCACGAACAGCCGAGACTTACGCCAATCGGGCCCGAGCGCACATCGTCAGGCGACAGTTCGAAGAGGCTATCCGCGATACTGACCAGGCAATCCGGCTCGATCCGGCCAACGTGGTCGCCCACATCACTCGCGGTGATGCGTACGCTCAATTGCGTGACTTTGACCGGGCGATTACCGAGTTCAGCGACGCGGTGGAACTGCGTCCCGGGACTCCCGAGTTGTACAAGCTCCGCGGGCTCACCTATATGGCCATGGGGAGTTACGACGCGGCCATGGACGACTTCACCCGGGCCCTCACCCACACGCCAAACGATAGCGAGCTGTTCCGGCTTCGCGCCAGGGCCCACGCTCGCAAAGCCCAGTGGCCGTTGGCCATGGCCGACTACAACGAAGCCCTGCGAGTGAACCCGGATGATGCCGAGGCACACCTCCAACGCGGCGCCCTCTTCCTCAGAGACGGCCACCCGCAACTGGCAATTCCCGACTTCACACGGTTCATCGCGCTCAGCAAGAATCCTTACGAAGGCTATGTGTATCGAGGGCGAGCCTATCTGGCCATTCGGGACTTCTCCCCTGCCCTGGCCGATCTCCAGAAAGCGGCGGGAATCAAACGCGACGACGCCCGCGCCCATAATCTTCTGGGCACGGCTTTTCTAGCGCAGGCGGACTGGTCAAAGGCGCTGGCCAGCTACGACAAAGCGATTCAACTCAACCCGCAAGATTCCACCGCGTTCAACAACCGGGGAGCCGTGCACGAAAAGATGGGCAATCTAGGGCAGGCGGTCAACGATTACTCGACGGCGATCACGCTCGATCCGCTCAATGCGACCGCCTATGTGAACCGTGGGATTGCCTACGGCCAGATGGCCGATCGGACAGTCGGCAGCCCAATCCCAGCCATCGGCGGACCTCTGAGGGTGACAACTGCCTACTGGCCGCCGGGCGATCCCAGGCAACAGGCCGTCGCCGACCTGACCGAGGCTCTCCGGCTGAATCCCAGCGACGCCAAGGCCTACTACAACCGCGCCCTGGCCTACCTGCGTCTCGGGCAGATGCTTGAGGCCGAGACCGATTGCCGTCTGGCACACGAGCTCTCTGACAGCCCAAGGTAGCAGGCCAAACGCTACTGAACTCGCAAGCCCTTGGGCAAGGCTTCGCCGAAGATCAGCCCTTCCTCTTCGGTGTCCAGTTGTCCGACACTTTCGACGAGTTGGACGAAGTGGCCTGGGGCTTCCCGGCCGAGGAGCCAGTCGACGATATTCGTCCGCAGTTTCTCCGGCAGGTCGCGATAGCGGTCGTCGGTCCGGCGGGCCATCTGCATGACGGCCAACTGCACCATCGCCTCTTCGCCGTCGAGATCCATCAGTTTCTTCACCCAGGTAGCGGCCGTATCGGCGGGAACGACCGTGTTGAGCGGTCCGTAGAGCGGCACGCGCGCACCGAGCCGACCGAGGGCCCAGGCCATGGCCGGCCGGACCGTCTCTAGTTTTCGCTTGGGCAGGAGATCGAGGAGCAGGTTGCCCAGTTCGATCTTCGTCGAGCCCGGCAGCAGTTCCAATGCCCCCAACAGGCGCCAGACCTCGGCCCCTTCGTGCGAGCCGGGGTTGAAGTCCGCCCCGCGTCCCTTGCCGGTCGTCATCTGGCGATGCATCACGCGGATCGGGGCCAACAGTGGATCGGCCAGGGCCTGTTGCTGACCGGCCGTCAGACCACCGGCGATCCGTCGCCAGAGGATCCACCACTCGGCGCGGCACATGGCCGTCGGATGGACGAGGTTCCCTTGGAGGGTGCGCCACGTTTCCGCGACGCGCCAGTCGTCAACTGCCAGTCCGTAGCCCGGCCGCAGGGCAAAACCGAGGAGATTCAACCAGCGGGCCTCGTGGACCTGGCTGCGCCGCCGGCCGGCTTCCACCTCCATCAGCGTCTCCCAAATCCGCCGCAACAGCGATGGCGGCCAATCGCGGCGGTTCACGCTCGTTGCCTGAGAGAGTCGTTTGACGAGACCTTCCGGCGCATCTTGACCTTCGGGCCCGAACGTGGCGAGGATCTGACGCTGGATCGCTTGCCAGGTCTCCTCCTCGACCACGCCGAGGTGTTCGCCGGCCGTCTCCTGGGCGGCCACATCCGTCTGGGTGGCCGAACGCACGTCGAACTGCAATCGCCAACTGCCGCGTCCCTCGGCCTCGCTGCACCACAGATCGAGCGTGCCAATCTCCGTGAGCCTCGCGTGGAGGGTGACGGAAATCGTGGCCGACTCGCTTCGCTTGCGAGTTTTGAGCACCGTGCGGATCGGAGGCAGGGAGGTCATCTGCTCGCGGTCGACCGGCACCAACTCGCCGGGCCGGTCGGTCAGGCGGAGGCTGGACACGTAGAGCGGAAACTCAACCGGCTCGGAAATGAGCAGTTCAAACCGGCGTTCGGTGAGATCCACGTCGTGGCCGGGCTCCACGCCGGCCGGCACCAGGCACACGGCCGACGGCGGCTGGCTTTCCACGCCGATGTAATACGTCCGGGCCAGTCCCGCCGCAATGCGCACGCCCTGCCCCCGCCGCACCATGCCGTAGTAGGCCGCGCCGCGGGCGACGGCCAGATCGAGCCGGTCGTTGTCCAGAACGAGCGGCGTCCAACCTTCGTGCCCCGGGCCGCGGAACCAGGAAGTGAGCACCTCCAGGAGACGATCGCGCAGCGTGTTCGACTCGAACACTCCGCCGTTGAACAGCACGATGTCCGGCCGGGCCGGATCGTGATCGGTCGGTGTTTCCGCCTCGTCGAGGCCTGCGTGCCGATGGGCGGTCAGGAAGGCTGCCAGGTAGCGAGTGACGGCCGCGTCCGGCGCATAGGGCAAACCGAACTCCTGGAATCCCGAGCGCCGGCTGATTGGCCGGGTGTCCAGCCGGACCTCGGGGAAAAAGCCCTCCACCAGCAGTTCCCGCACTTCCTCCTGCGTGACCTCCACCTGCAGTCCGCCCCCGATCAACCGGGCGCCGGTTCCAGGCAAGTTGACCGTGAGTCGTTCGGGCGGATTGAAGCCCAAGAGGGTTTCCTTGACCTGTCGGCACGTGCGGACCAGGACGGCCCATTGACGAGGTTCGAGTTTGCCCTCCCCCTTCAGCTTTCGCTCGACGTGATGCGCCAACGCCAGATCGAGGTTGTCGCCGCCGAGAATCAAGTGTTCGCCCACCG
>JBDKTH010000491.1:0-2540 GCA_039680305.1 Thermoguttaceae bacterium
GCACGTCCCTTACCTTCCGCACTCCCAGCTATCCGGAGCAGGGTTTTGTGGCGAAGGTGTTCACTCTCGGCCACCAGGTGAGCGACCAGACCCGGGCCGTGCGGCTGCTGGCAACCGCCGATAACCCGAAGCGTTTGCTCAAGCCGGGGATGTTCGTCGACGTGGAACTGGACGGCGGCGAAGAGGCGGCCGTGCTCCAGATTCCCGTTTCGGCGGTCCAGCGTCACCAGGGAGCCGTCTTTAGCTTTGTGGCCTGCGGGGACGGTCAGTTCGCCCGCCGCGACGTGCAACTAGGCCCCGCGACGTCCGAGTTGGTCGAAGTCAAGGCCGGCCTCGACGAAGGCGAGCGGGTCGTCGTCCAAGGCGGATTTGCGCTGAAGTCAGAACTGTTCAACGATTCGGTAGTCGAGTAACCAAGCCATGATCCACGCACTGATTGACTGGTCCCTGAATAACCGCTTTGCCGTTCTCCTGGCCGCGTTCCTTCTGGTCGTGGTGGGCGTCTGGTCGATGATGCAATTGCCGATCGACGCCGTCCCCGACGTTACGAACGTCCAGGTGCAGATCCTCACGAAAGCTCCCGCCCTCGGGGCCGAGGAGACGGAGCGGTTCATCACCTTCCCGATCGAGGCCGCCATGAACGGAATTCCCCGGGTTGAGGAAATCCGCTCGGTCTCGCAGTTCGGGCTTTCAGCCGTCACCGTCGTGTTCCATGAGGGGACGGACCTCTTCTGGGCCCGCCAGATGGTCAACGAACGGCTCACCGAGGCGAAAGACAACATCCCCAAGGAACTGGCCTCGCCGCAGATCGGCCCGATCAGCACGGGACTCGGCGAGATCTACCAGTTCGAAGTCCGCGCAGAGCCGGGCTACGAATACTCGCCCATGCAACTCCGCGAGATCCTCGACTGGCAGATCGCCTATCAACTCCGTGGCGTGCCCGGGGTCGTCGAGGTCAACACCTTCGGCGGCGAACTGAAGACCTACGAGGTCCAGGTCGATCCGCAGAAGCTCCAGGCCTTCAATATCCCGCTTGGTCGGGTCCTGGAAGCCCTGCGCGAGAACAATTCCAATGCAGGCGGGGCGTACCTGATGCACTTCGACGAGCAGCGGATCGTTCGCGGCGAAGGGCTCTTGAGTGATGCCCGCGACATCGGCAACGTCGTCCTGCGAGCAACGCCCGAGGGCACGCCGGTCCTGGTGCGCGACATCGGCGAGGTCCGCCTGGCTCCCATGGTCCGCCAGGGGGCGGTCACGCGCGACCATCGCGGCGAGTGTGTCATCGGGGTCGTCATGCTGTTGGCGGGCGAAAATGCGAGGATCGTTGTTGATCGTGTGAAAGAGAAGATTGGGGCGATCCAGCAGTCGCTGCCCGAGGGGGTAGTGATCGAGGCTTTTTATGATCGGACCGATCTGGTTCGCCAGACGATCCGCACGGCGGCCACCAATCTGGCCGAAGGCGGGCTCTTGGTCGTCGCCGTACTCCTGGTCCTCTTGGGCAATCTGCGAGCCGGGCTGATGGTCGCCTTGGCCGTCCCATTGTCCATGCTCGGCGGCTTCGTCGGCATGCTCTGGACCGGGCTGGCTGGGACCCTGATGAGCCTCGGCGCGATTGATTTCGGCCTGGTTGTCGACGGCTCGGTGGTCATGATCGAAAACCAGATCCGCCGCCTGTCCGAGTATTCCCGGCAGCAAGGGAAGCTCGTGGAGGTGCCGATGGAACTGATCCGCTCGGCCTGCCACCAGGTGGCCCGCCCAGTCGTCTTCGGCGTGGGGATCATCATGCTCGTCTACCTGCCGATCCTCACGCTCGGCGGGATCGAGGGCAAGATGTTCCGGCCGATGGCCTGGACGGTCCTCTTTGCCCTGGGGACGGCGTTGGTCTTGTCGCTGACCCTCATGCCGGTCCTGGCCTCGATGTTCTTGCGGCGGGGCGTGCAGGAGCACGACGCCTGGCTGATCCGGAAGGCCAAAACGCTCTACGCCCCCGTGCTTCGCATGGTCATGGCCCGGCCGCTGGCGGTGTCGCTTGCGACCGTCTCGGTCTTCGCCGTCAGCCTGGTGGTCGCCCGAAACCTCGGCGCGGAGTTCGTTCCACGTCTGGATGAGGGATCGTTGGCCATCCAGGCCGTACGGTTGCCCAGCGCATCGCTGGAATCGTCGGTCGAGATGACCGGCCAGATCGAACGCGTGCTGCGCCAGTTCCAGCCGGTCGAGTCGGTGATCTCCAAGACCGGTCGTCCGGAGATCGCCACGGACCCGATGACGGTCAATCTGTCCGACATCATCATCAACCTCAAGCCACGCCACGAGTGGGTCGGCTACACGTCCAAGGAAGACCTGGTCGAGGCGATGGAAAAGGCTCTCGCCGCGCAGACCTTCGGCAATGCTTATAGTTTCTCCCAGCCCATTGAATTGAGTGTCCAGGAACTGATCGCCGGGGTTCGGGCCGACGTGGGGATCAGCCTCTACGGCGATGACCTCAAGCTCCTCGCTGCGAAGGGACAGGAGATCGCCACCGTCCTGGAGACGATCCCCGG
>JBDKTH010000893.1:0-1528 GCA_039680305.1 Thermoguttaceae bacterium
GCGCCTTTATCAACGACTGTTTTCAGCAGGCCGTCGCCGCCGGCGAAATCGACGTCTCCGGCCCCGTGCCCGTCGCCAAGCGTTGACGCTAACCCCGCCGGCTCCTTCCGAGAGCCACCGGGGTCGATCCCGGCGGCCCCGCGATTGGCGCGGCACTGCAGGTAGGCCTGCCAGAGCACATCCGGCCGGTACACCTTGTCGTAGAGCGAATAGAAGCGGAAACGGGGCGATCCCTTCGCTTTGGCGTGGAGCGCCGCCTGCAACTGCTCAACCTTCGGTAGGGTTGGTAGGCTCAAGGCCAATCTCCTCGGCTGTTGTTCCTTCCTGCGCTCGCCTGGAACCAAGGCCCCTTCGCTCCCCCGGCATTACCCGGGTTCCTCACTACTACGGGCCTCTCCGCCACCCCGCACGGCCCGGCCTGCTCCTCGCGGAGGTCCGGTTGAGGGCAATCCCCTCACATCGAAGTGCTTCAGCGGATTCGTTGCCTCCTCCACCGCCCCGATTGCTACCGGCTGGAGCGACTCCTTGCCGGGGGGGACTTCCACCCACTGAAAACCGACCCCTTTTCACGGCACGCGTCAAAGATCCAGTGGCATGCGTGAAGGCTGCCAAGAGTGAGCCTAGCAGAATCGCTGGCCCAATTTCAAGTTCTTCTGGTGCGTGGTCTTATCGGGACGAAGCATGCCTGGCGGCACGTTCGGGGGCGATTTCGCCGAATGAACCGAAAAAAAGCCCGCCGGCCCCTTGGGGAGGAACCGGCGGGCGTCGTGGGAAAACTGAGGGTCTTCCTCCAGCCCGGCGTATCTGGCAATACGCCGGAGGGTTTGCTCGCATCGAACTCAAGAGTTGGGGGTCAGACCGCTTTGGGCGCCGGAGCCAACGAGTCGCTAACTCCTCATCCCTAGTTTCTGACGCCTCATCTCTCTTAGTACATGTCGTGGCCGCCGTGACCGGCCGGGGCCTTCTCTTCCTTCTTCGGCTTCTCGGCGATCAGGGCGTCGCTGGTCAACAGCAACGTGGCGACGCTGGCCGCGTTTTGCAGGGCCGTGCGGGTGACCTTGGTCGGGTCGATCACGCCGGCCTTGACCAGATCTTCGTACTGACCGGTGGCCGCGTTGTAGCCCGTCG
Source organism: Thermoguttaceae bacterium (assembly GCA_039680305.1). Classification (GTDB taxonomy): domain Bacteria; phylum Planctomycetota; class Planctomycetia; order Pirellulales; family Thermoguttaceae; genus JBDKTH01. Next base: position 1,129 of record JBDKTH010000893.1, read on the forward strand.
CGCCCTTGGCATCGATCACCTTTTCGCAGACGATGCCGCCGTCCTGGCCGGCGTTGGCGGCAATCTGGGTCAATGGGGCGCGGCACGACCGCAGCACGATGTTATAACCGACCTGCTCGTCCTGGTTGAGCCCTTCCGGCTTGACCTGGGACGAAGCCCGCAGCAGGGCCACGCCGCCGCCGGGGAGAATGCCTTCTTCGACGGCCGCACGGGTCGCGTGCAGAGCGTCTTCGACGCGGGCCTTCTTTTCCTTCATCTCGCTCTCGGTCGCGGCGCCGACGTTGACCTTGGCCACGCCGCCGGCCAGCTTGGCCAGCCGCTCTTCGAGCTTCTCGCGATCGTAGTCGCTGGTGGTCTTCTCGATCTCACGCCGCAACTGCTCGATCCGGCCCTTGATCTC
>JBDKTH010001143.1:0-1565 GCA_039680305.1 Thermoguttaceae bacterium
GGCCCAAGCCCTTGCCGCCATGACGCCGGCCACATTATCGTCGGGGATCGGCGAGGCGGCGTTCGCCGTCAACCGCCGCAACAATCGCGAACCGGACGTACTCAAGCTGCGGGAAAGCGGCGAGCCCGTCAAAGGTCCCGTAGACCACAGCGTTCCGGTCCTGGCCGTCAAGGATCTGGGCGGCAAGCTGCGGGCCGTGGTTTTCGGCTACGCTTGCCACAACACGACCCTCTGCGATTACCAGTGGTGCGGCGACTATGCCGGTTTTGCCCAAGTCAACGTCGAGCAGAAGCACCCCGAGGCCCTGGCCATGTTCTACATCGGCTGCGGGGCCGACCAGAACCCGATTCCCCGGCGTTCCCTGGAACTGGCCCAGAACTACGGGACCATCCTGTCTGCCGCCGTGGAAGAGGTTCTCGGCAAATCCATGCAGCCGGTCGAGCCGGAGTTGAAGACCGCTTTCGCAACGGTCGACCTGACCGTTCAGCCGCTCCCGGCAGAGTCCGAACTTCGGGCGATGACAAAGGCCAACAACTATCGCGCTCGTTGGGCCACACGGATGCTCGGTCTCTTGGCCCAGAAGCAGCCGCTCCCGACGTCTTACCCTTACCCGATTCAAGCCTGGAAACTGGGCAAGGACCAGCGGTGGATTGCGTTGGGTGGCGAGGTCGTGGTGGACTATGCGATCAAGCTCAAGGCCCAATACGGGAAGCAAACGTGGGTCGCCGGCTACGCCAACGATGTCATGTCTTACATTCCTTCGCGCCGCGTTTGGGATGAAGGCGGCTACGAGCAGGGCGCCTTCGAAGTATACGGGATGCCCGCCAAAGGTTGGACCGCTGACGTGGAGGAAAAAGTGCTCCATGGCGTCGAGCAAGTCCTTGGGCAACTCGACCGGTGAAGCCGTCGCCAAGGGGCGGGCGAAAAAAGCAGCGTTTTCCGTGAACCGGTGTCTTGCTAGCAGCGGGCCCCCGCGCTATACTGAGCGCCGTATTTCGGGCATGGGTGCTGTGGCACCCGCATTTGTGAGGAGTGGTTACGATGTCGCAGGGTGTGATCAAGAAGATCGTGTCGGATCGTGGTTTCGGGTTCATTTCGGCGAGCCGAGACGGCGGAAAGCAGGAAGACGTCTTTTTCCATCACTCGACGGTCGAAGGCGGCCAGTTCGATGACCTCCAGGAAGGCCAAGCGGTCGAGTACGAAATCGACGACGACTCGGACAGCCGACGTCAAGGCAAAGGCCCGCGAGCTTCCGTGGTCCGGCTAGCCAACGGCTAGTTCGGGCGTACACCGAAGCTGGCCCACACATGCAACAGCCAACGCGTCGACCGCGGGCCATGAACGATTGTCGTGGTCGGCGGCCGAGGTCTGAATGACCGCGACGGGAGAGGCGATCGCGGCCTTGAGGATCGTCTCGGCTGTTACGGCGGCTATGCCCCCTCCACCATCACCACGTCTTTCGCCAAACCTGATGGGTTTTGATGAACAAGATCGGTGATCATGTAGGGCGGTGCCGAGCTTGCGAGGCCCGCCATGGCACCGCCTCGGATCCGGCGGGCCTCGCA
>JBDKTH010000001.1:0-2146 GCA_039680305.1 Thermoguttaceae bacterium
CCGATGCCCAAGGGGTTTGGCAAGGTCGAATCCACCTGGCCCGAGATGACCGTGCGCACGGCCCAAGACGTTGGCCAGGCCGACGAGCCGGACGTGCGTTACCTCTTGCGTTGGGAAACCCTCCCGCCCAACCGCGATCGTCCCCGCCCCGGCGATCCTCCTCCCCCGAGCATGCTACGGGTGTATAGGCTCACGAATGATCGATGACCAAGGGAGACGCTGCCGCACGGCACAAGTGCCGTGGCCAAACGGCTTCACCCCTGCGTCCAGGCTTTGAAGATCTCCTGCACGTCACCTTGGCGCGGATCGCCGACGTAGGCGAGCACGCGGTAGCTGAGCTTCACGGATTTGCCGGCGGCCAGTTGCCAGGGCTCTGCCATAAAGTTGAATGGGGAGGGGGACATGAATCCGTAGTCCCGGGTGAACCAGGGGCAGTCTTTCCACGGGTTGTCGGGATCGTACATCAGGGCGATCCCTTCGACCAGTTCGCCGGGCACGCCTTGGCGTTTGCCGTAAAAGGTGCACCAGTTGGCGGCTTTGCCGAAGGTGGCCTTTTCGCCCTTCTGGCCTTCAGAGTTTTCCAACGTGCCGCCCGCCTTGGGCGTGATGTCGGCGGCCGCGCGGACTGCGAACAGGGAATGGTTCGTCTTCTGGACCGTCACGTCTTGGACCGCAGTCCACGTGATGTCGGCGTCGATGATGCGCAGATTCACGTCGGCGGCGGTGATCGTGAACCGGCGATCATCGGTCATCACGACCGGCCGCTTGGGCTTGCGCCACTCGCAGCGATCGACGATTTCCACGGATTGATCGGTCACGCGGCCCACGCGGGCGCCCGTCGACACGATCTGCCCCACGTCGAGCGGCCCCTGCCAATAGTTGCCATCGTTCACCCGATCGCAGCCAAAGAACACGGAGTGATGGTGGGGATAGGGCTCGGCGCTTTCGGTGGTCAGCGAGCGTCCCGACAACGGCCCCGCCACCGGATACAGATAGGGCAGTTTTTGGGTCGCCTGGTACTTGTAGCTCGTCAGCAGCGTCGGGCCCAGTCGCACGGAGATCACTCCGTCGGCCTGGTCGACGCTCAGTTTTGCGGCAGCCGGGGCCGTTTGGGCCAACCCGATGCGAGTTCCCAACGACGCCGTTGCTGCGGCCAGAGAAACCTTGAGGAATTCACGTCGCGTCGCGTGCTTCGACATCGTATCAGCTCCTGTTAGTTGCGGGACCATGATCAGCGCTCGGCACAAGTGCCGGGGCTAAACGGCGCCTTCTCCGCGGTCGGCCTGCGTGCCTCGCAATAGGCATCATAGGCTTGCTGGAGTTCGGCCGGCTCGACGGGTGTCTTGTGCAGCCAGATCCGGTAACAGAGGCGGATCGGCTTGCCGGGCTCGAAGGTTTGCGACTTGACGCCCGGCCAGCCGACGCACATCGCGCCGTAGTGCCGGGTGAGCCAGGTGGGCGGATAGTTCGGGTGGCCCGGATCGACGAAGATGGCCCCGCCGCTCTGCGTTGCCATGTCGCCGAAGCGGGAGGTGAAATCGGCCCACTCAAGCGGCGTGTCGGGCAGGTCGTCTTTGGTCCGACCGCTGGGGACCGTGATCACGGTGTCCTGACGCGACCGCGGAGCGAACCGCACGGTCAGTCCGCCATAGCTTTTGCCCTCGGCGCCCCAGAGCGTGATCGGCCGATCGACCGGAATGAACACCAGTTCGACATCGATCGCCCGAGTCTTCCCATCCGACTTGTACGCTTGGAGCCGGACGCGTTCGATCATCACCTTCCGCGGGCCGACGAACCAGCCGTTCTCCACGCCCAGCACGGCGGCCTGCGGCCCTGCTTCCTGGTCGAGCCAGCGCACGAATTGCTGGTGGATGCCGCCGCGGTCGGCCCAGAGGTCGTATTGCTGGTCGCCGATCGCCACGTGCGGCCAGGTCCAGAAAACGCCGTGGTGATGGTAGTGGTCCTTGGGGAAATCGTCGGTCACGACCTCGCCGTTCAAGCCCCAAAGGGGATGCACGTAGCAGGCCCGCGAGCGACGCGTATCGGTCTGGGGGACTTTGTCGTTGGTGATGACGCCATGGTTGTAGCCGAAGACCTGTTTGTCGTCTTCCCACAGGCCAAGCGACTTGTTGTCGACCGCTTTGAA
>JBDKTH010001200.1:0-2185 GCA_039680305.1 Thermoguttaceae bacterium
CGCAAGCTCGGTGCCGCCCTACTTGACTAATAGGAGTTCTAGGACCAATAGGACCTATGGGAATTATGGCGTCCCATTAGTCCCATCCCCCGTTCGTCCGCCCCTCGCTCGTTTTCCTCAGCTGGCCACTAGAAATTGGGCCAGCCTATTCGCTATGCTCAGCGCTCGAAGATTGCCCGGGGTGCTACGCGGCACTGCCCCCCAGCCGGCACATCCCGACAATCCGGCATCTTCCGCGTGCTATCCCCTTCCTCTCATCCGGAGGGAGGGCCTACGCCGATGGGAAGCGTGATGCCACGCGCCTGGCAACCGCCGGCCGCCCGTTACGATCGTTACCATCGATCCAGCGGTTGCGGTCGGCAGGCGACCAACGGGGGAAGATCATGACATCACGTCCGGCCGGCTCCCTCCTTGCATGGAAGGATCTCCGCGTCAGCACCAAGCTGGCGGTCGGCTTCGGCCTGACGTCGCTCTTGGCCGCGGCCCTCGGCGGCTGGACCCTGCACAGCCTCGATCGGCTCGCGAACTCCTCCCAACGCGCAACCGACGTGGCCCGGCTCCGCACGGAGATGGTCGAGCGCGAAATCGACCACCTCCACTGGGCGACCAAAGTCAACTCGCTCTGGACCGACGCGCCCCCCTCCGCGATCGACCTGCAGACTCGCGCCCATCAGTGCGACCTCGGCCGCTGGCTCTATAGCAGTCAGCGGGAGAAAGCCGAGCAGCTCGCTGCCGAACTCAAACCGCTTCTGGCCCAGCTTGAGGAGCCCCACGAACGCCTGCACGAGTCGGCCGAGCAAATCCGCATGGCCCTCTGCCGGGAGCCTCCGGAACTGCGGCTGACCATGGCCCAACAGTGGAACGACCAGCTGGCCTGGGTCGAACAGTGCGGCCGGCGCCTGGCCAACGAGTGTGCCACCCTGGGCCACCAGAAGCAGCTTCGCAACGCCGTGCACCAGGCCCTCTCGGTGATCGCCGCCTTCGACCAGGAAACCAGCCGCGGCGAGGTGCCCGCCCGCAAACGCCAGGCGCTCGACGCGATCAAGGCGATGCGATTCGGCCCGGAAGGCAAAGGCTACCTGTGGATCAACGACACCGTACCGCAGGTCGTCCTCCACCCCCTGACTCCCAGCCTGAACGGCCAGGATCTGGCCGGCCACGTCGATCCCCATGGCAAACGGCTGTTTGTCGAGATGGTGAACCTCTGCCGGGAAAAGGGCGAAGGCTTTGTGACCTACTCCTGGGCCCACGAGCCAGGCGGAACGCCCGTGGCCTGGCTGTCCTACGTGAAGCTCTACAAGCCCTGGAACTGGATCGTGGGCACAAGCCTCGCCATCGACGACAGCGACAAGGTGCTGCTGGCCCGCGCCGACGAGTTGGCCGCTGGCCGGCCGTTCACCCTCGGCCTCGAAGCCGACGCGACCCGATGCGGTCTCGGCCGCTTCCTCGGCGATGCGAAGACCGTCGAGCTGAGCCGGGAGTTCCCCGAGTTCGCGGCACCCCTGGATCGCTGCCGGCCGGTGCACGAACGACTTTATCAACTGGCCCGCAAGATCGAGGAACTCGTCAACGAGGCAAAGCCCGACGCGGCCGTGCAGGTCTACAACGGCGAAGTCCAGTCCGCCCTGGCCGAGTTGAAAACCTGTTTTGACGCGGTCGCTGCCGCGGGCTCGGCCCGGCGTGAGCGCGCGGCAAAGGCCAAAGAGATCTATGCCACGGTCACGCTGCCCAACCTGACGAAGCTCCAGGAGATCCTGGACGCGATCCAGAAGGAGATTGACCGGCATGGAGCGACCGATGCCCCGTTGCCCGCAATGGTCTCCGACCTCCGTCGCACGGTGCTGAGCCTCACGCTGGCGGCCGTCGCCGCTTTGATCGTGCTGGCGGTAGCCATCGGCAAGAGCCTTATCCGGCCCTTGCAGCAGTGCACGGAAAGCCTTCGGGCCCTCGCCCGGCAGGAGTTCGACAAGCGGTGCGACCTGCAGCGCGCGGATGAGCTGGGCCAGGTGGCCGACGCGATCAACGAGTCGATCGCGGCCACGCAAAAGGCGCTCGACGCCCTCCAGGAGACCCGCCGCAACGAGCGACAAGGCTACGAAGAGCGGCTCGCCGGAACCGAGCGGCATGCCGAGGTCGAACGCCAGAAGATCGGCGAAGCCGAGGCGAAGATCCAGCATCTCCAGGA
>JBDKTH010000296.1:0-2765 GCA_039680305.1 Thermoguttaceae bacterium
CGACGCGGACCGCATGATAGCCGATCTCGCCGTGCGGCCGCTTGCCGGGCCGGCCTTCGCGACCGTGACGTTCGGTGGTTTGGCCCATCGCCTCGGCGACGATCTTGCCGAACTTCAAGGCCGTTCCGCTGGGCGAGTCCTCTTTGAAACGGTGATGCCGCTCGATGATCTCCACGTCGGCATCCTTGTCCTTCAGGGCCGCGGCGGCGATCTCCGTCAGTTTCATCGTCAGGTTCACGGCCAGACTCATGCTGGGCGCCCAGAGAATCGCCAACTCCTTGGCCGCCACTCGGATCTTGGCGATTTGCGGTTCAGTCAGACCGGTCGTCGCGACCACGAGCGGGATCTTCTTGGCCACGCCGAGCGCGACCGCCGCGTCAACGGCTTGCGGAACCGAAAAGTCGATGATCGCATCGGCCTCGACGTCCAGCTGGCTGGAAATTGGCACTCCGAGGGGGCGAATCCCGGCCACGCTCCCGGCATCCTCGCCCAACCGCGGATGGCCCGACGCTTCGAGCGCCGCGACGATCGAAAGCTCCGGATCGGCCGTCCCCAATGTGACAAGCCGCTGTCCCATGCGCCCCGCCGCCCCGTGAATCGCAATACGTGTAGTCATGCTAATAAATGCAGAATGATGAATGCAGAATGCAAAATGCTGAAAGCGGTGGCGTGGAGTCAGCGATAGCCATCTCCCGTTCACTATGTCGATTCACTATCTACCAGACTCTAACTGTAGAGTTGAATCGCCTTGATGATCTCTCCAAGGTCATTAGGGACGGCGACGGCGCGGTTGGCGAAGGCGGCGCGGCGAACGCCGCGGCTGCCGAGGACCTTGTTGAACATCTCCTGGTCCGTGGTGTGGTAGGCCACGGTGGCCGTGGGGTCCTTGAGCTGATGGCCGGTCAGGATGCAGACCACGCGCTCGTTGGGGGCGATGATTCCTTCGGAGACCAACTGTTTCACGCCCGCCACGCTGGCCGCGCTGGCCGGCTCGCAGCCCAGGCCATTAGCCCCCACCTTGGCCTTAGCGTCGAGCATCTCCTGATCGGTCACCTCGCGCACCACGCCCTGGCAGACGTCCAGGGCCCGGAGGCACTTGTTGAGGTTCACTGGCCGGTTGATCTCGATCGCGCTGGCGATGGTCGAGGCGCGTCGCTCTTGGGTGTCCATTTCCTTGTAGTAAGCCGAAGTGGTCGCTTCCTCAGGCTTGCCGTCATTCCAGCGGAGCCCTCGTTTTTCGACCAACTGGTAGAGCGTGTTGGCTCCGGCCGCGTTGATGATCGCCAGCCGCGGTGCGCGCTTGATCAGGCCCAGCTGGAGCAGTTCCAAAAAGGCCTTGCCGAACGCGCTGGAATTGCCCAGGTTGCCGCCGGGAACGACGATCCAGTCGGGCACCTCCCAACGGAGGGCCTCGAGGACGCGGTACATGATCGTCTTCTGGCCTTCCAGGCGGAAGGGGTTGACGCTGTTGACCAGATAGATCCCCAGCTGTTCGGACACCTGTTTGACCCGCGCCATGGCGTCGTCGAAGTCACCGGCGATCTGCACGGTCAGCGCCCCGTAGTCCAGGGCCTGCGACAGTTTCCCATAAGCGATCTTGCCCGAGCCCACGAAGATCACGGCCTTCATTAACCGCGTGACGGAGCAGTACAAGGCCAGCGAAGCGCTGGTGTTGCCGGTCGACGCGCACGCCGCCCGGGTCGCGCCGACCATTCGGGCATGGGTGAAGGCGGCCGACATGCCGTTGTCCTTGAAGCTGCCCGACGGGTTCATCCCTTCGTACTCGAGGTGGAGCCGGCCGGGCTCCAGGCCCACGTACTGCGCCACCCCGTCGGAGGGCAACAGGAGCGTCTGTCCCTCGCCGATCGTGACGCACTGCTCAAGCGGGGCAAACGGCAGGAGCTGGTGGAACCGCCAAACCCCACTGAAGCAGTGTGGCTCGTGGCGACGACTCCAGAGGGCCTCGAACGAGCGAAGGGAAGTCGGCACGGGGAGCCGGTCCCAGTCGTACCTTACGTCCAGCAGGCTGCCACAGTGGGGGCAGGCCACCCGGATCTCACGGATGCCGAATTTCGCCCCACAGATGGGCGAAATGCATTGTTGGAAGGAGAGGTCTGTCAGGGAAATGGTCGTGATCTCGCAGGAAAAACGTGCAACGGCGGGACAGAAGCCAAACGACGCAATGACTAATCTAAATGAGCCGGGGCCGTGTATCAAGACGCAAACACCAGCACGACGCCCGGTTTGCGGCTAAAGTTGCCATTTGGGAGCTTTTCTTTTTCGGGCCTGGTACGGAATATTATCCTCCAGATAGCGGTCTGCGGGGAGGCCCCGGTTATTCCCCCCATTCAGCGGTGAAGCTCGGGGCCGACAGTTCCTGGTTTCCTGCCCGAGGCTCGACGTCAAGGTTCACTGCAGGGGCGATGCGTCGTTTGACAGGGCCTTGGTTTGACACTGTCGAGAAAGCTATTTAGAATAAATATTCTCTAAGCTTCGAGTAAAGGGCTCCCAAGAGATTCCCGGAGAAGAAGCGATGAATAAGGCGGATATCCAGGCGTTCAAGGAACGGCTGCTCATGTTGCGTTCCCGTCTGCGGGGTGATGTGACTCAGTTGGCCGAATCCGCGCTTAAGAAGAATCGCACCCAGTCCAATGGGGACTTGTCGAGCATGCCAATTCACATGGCCGACATTGGCAGCGACAACTTCGAGCAGGAGTTCACCCTGAGTCTGATTGAGTCGGACGGGAATACCTTGGCAAAGATTG
>JBDKTH010000903.1:0-7715 GCA_039680305.1 Thermoguttaceae bacterium
ATTCACGGTCGACGGCGGTTTGACGATGCGGAGCGCTTAAGGGGGCCGCTCGTTTTCAGGGCAGACGATGCCCGGTTCTGGATCCCTCGTCTCCATCGCGCGGCGAGGGTGTCAATTTTGTCGCGTCATTGCGCTCGCAAATCTTGCCTTGGCGGAAAGGGGAGCCATGAAGGTGCCGCATCTGCCGCCTCGGTGGCATGTGAGTTGCAAGGTCGCCGTGGGCAGAGTTCTTGCTTCAGCTGTTGCATCTTGCGGGCCTTTCCTTTGCGGCAATCTCGCTCGCGTCGCTATGTATTTTGCGGGGGCCGATAGACCTCGCAGTTCCTAGCAATTGCCGCTGATGACTACCTGTTGTCCCCTCCTTTGATTAGGCGCGACAATGCTGTCACTAGGGGTCCTGGGATAATTGCGGGTTTTGCTGAACTGACGGTCCGCAAGGGCACGATACCTCGATAGAAAGCGTCGCAAGGCAGTGACCCGCAATCCTGCTTTGGTGTCACGCGCCCCACTGTGCCAAGCAGGGAGGTCTTGCTTACAGGCATTAGCGGCTCCCGCGCCGCGACCCATCGGAGAACCGTCATGAAGACGACATGGTTGACCTTGGTTAGTTTGTTATTGGTGCCGGTGGCCGGCGTCTGTCCGGCCGTGGCCCAGAACTGGGGGGAATCCCAGTCGGTTGCTTGGAACAACGTCTATGACTATGCCCCGGCGGCCCCGGCTCCGGCGGCTACAGCGGCCCCCGCAGCTGCGCCCGCTCCCGCTCCCGCTCCCGCTCCGGCGCCGTATGTTGAACAACAACAGCCCTGCGACTGCCCCGAGGGGTTAGGCGATCCCTGGAAGCTGCCGCAGCCGTGCTTCCTCCAGCAGCATGGGATCACCATCGGCGGCTGGACGCAGGCCGGCATCTACACGAACAGCCATGGCGCGTCGACCAACGGCCCGCTGGGGACGAACAACCTCACCGACTTCAACCTCCATCAGATGTGGTTCTTCGCCGAGAAGAAGACCAACACCGAGGCGGGCGGCTGGGATCTCGGTGGACGCATGGACTACCTGTTCGGCGTCGACGGCCCGGACTTCCAGGCGTTCGGCGACCAGGGCTGGGACTTTGGCTGGAACAGCTCGTCGCGCTACGGCTCGGCGATCCCCCAGGCCTACCTCGAACTGGCCTTTGGCGATTGGAGCATCAAGGGCGGCCACTTCTTCACGCCGCACGGCTATGAAGTCGCCCCGGCCACGGGCAACTTCTTCTACAGCCATTCTTACGCCTTCTACTACGGCGAGCCGTTCACCCACACCGGCTTCACCGTGACCCGCAAGCTCAACGATCAGCTCAGCGTGTTCGGCGGTTGGGTCGATGGCTGGGACAGCAGCTTTGAGAACCGCAATGGCGCCGACAACTTCCTCGGCGGCATCAACTACACCTTGTCGGACCAGACCACGTTCGGGTGGTCGATGACTGGTGGGAACTGGGGCCGTGGCGAGTTCAGCGCCAACGCTGGCGACATCTACATGAACAGCTTCCTGGTGACCCACAAGCTCACCGACCGGTTGACCTACGTGTTCCAGCACGACCTGGGACTCAACTCGAACAACCCCAACGGCAACAGCCAGTGGTACGGCATCAACCAGTACCTGCTCTACCAGTTCAACGACAAGTGGTCGGGCGGCAGCCGTTTCGAGTGGTTCCACGACGACGACGGCGTCCGCGTCACGCCGGGCGCGGCGGGCGACTACTACGAGGTCACCTTGGGCCTGAACTACAAGCCCAATGCGAACCTCATCGTCCGGCCGGAACTGCGTTGGGACTGGTTCGACGGCGATGTGGCCGCCAACCGTCCGTACAACGATGGGCAGTCGGACAGCCAGTTCTCGGGCGGGTTCGACGTGATCCTGACCTACTAACGCGTGGGTTCAAGAACCGTACCCTCACGGCCCCTCTCCTGCTCCGGGAGAGGGGCGCGTGTGAGGGGACGGAGGCCTGGGGCTGACGCTGCCCGGTGAGCCGTCAGCTCCAGCCCTCCGGCCCCGGACGACACGAGGGGGCGTGGGGCGTGGGGCGTGGGGCGGGGATCTCAAGCATTGGGCCAGACACGTGTGCCGGCGCCCTCCGGCCGCAAGCGGCCGGGCTAAACGGAAGAGCCGCAACACGTTTGCAGGATCCACTTGCTCAGCGCCCAAGTCCAGCGTATCTTCCCTTCGTCCTTCGCCGCGTCCTACCTCGCCCAGGCGGACGTGACCGAGGCCCACGTCGTGCCCAGGCGGAACTCGTCGAGCATCTGACGCGTGGGGCTGTTGATGGCGATCGTGACGCTGTCGAAGACGAGGTTGCTCTGCACCGGTCGACTGGCGATCGACCAACTCCCCGGCTCCTTGGCGAGGACCGGTTCGTCGGGCCGATAGACGCGCATGAAGACCTGGTCGGGCCGGCTCTTGGCGGTCACAATCTTGCCGATCAGAAGATAGGTCTTCTCGTACTCCAGGGGCAACGGCGTGCGGGCCCCGCCGCCCTCCAAGTGGACGAAGAGGATGTGATTCGACTCGCCGATCCCCACGACGAGCTTCTTTTGTGGGGCGGGCGCCGGGCTGCCGTGGAAGTTCAGCGAAAAGGCGTTGGGCGTCTTCGCCTCCCCGGCATAGCGGCGAAAGAGAAAACTGAAATAGTAGATGCCGTCCTTGTCAGAAGCGATCGGCCTGTCCAGTCGCCGGGAGAGACTGCCGACGCCGGCAAAGTCGATCGCGCCGCCGAGGGCCGCCGTGCGGGCGTCGGTCCGGTCGAGGCCCGCGGCGCTGAAGGTGACGGCGGGCTCCTTGGAGAAGCTCCAAGGGTTGGCCCATCCCAGCCCTCCCGCGGCTCCGTTTGCCGGCAAGGGCGACGGGTAGTCGAAGCCCTCGTAGGCCAGGAGGTTCGCCGTGGGACTGGGCGGCGCCTCGCGCTCGGGGACCTGACGGACGAAGCGGGCTTCGCTCAACGGCACGGGCGTGCCCTTGGCCACCGTCGTCCGGTTGTACTGCTTGGCCTGCCCGGCGGGAATCGGTTCCGGCACGCTGACGGCCTTGCCCTTCGGCTGCCGCTGCACCTCGCCGTCGAACACATGCACCTCTTCCCCCGTCGGACTGACCGACACGGCGTACTCCGTGCCTCGGTCGATGAGCGTCGAGGAAGGCGTGTGGAGCACGAACGCCTCGGCGGTCTCGTCGCTTTTGAGCACGACTTTGCCTTGCTTCAACAAGGCCATGCTCGTCGACTCGATCTTCAACGCTGCCGGGCCTTGGACGACCAGTTGGGCCCCGCTGTCGAAGCGGATCTCCACCACGCCGTCGACCAGCCGGAACTCGCCGGGGGCCAGACGCGAGCCCTCCCGCCAATTGTCGCCCGGGGCCCATTGGCAGTCGGCGGTCTTCACCAGCGTGGCGACGTAGTCGTGGAGAGCCGTGACGCCGGCCGCCGACCAGGCGTCCCAGAGAAACTGGAGCACGAACGACACGCAGAGCGTGGCCGCGATCACCATCGCGTAGCGGAGCCACTGGCGGTTCTGCGCCGGGCGTGCGGCGGTCGGCGACGACGCGTCCAACTGCTGCCGCAAGGCGGCCAGCGGGGCGGCCTCCTCGTCGCGCAGTTGCCAATCGTGCAGGCCGAAGTGGATGTCGAGATAGTCGAAATAGAATTGACGTGCCTCGGCGTCGCGGAGCAGAAGGGCTTCCAGACGCCGGTAGTCGTCGGGCGTGATCGTGTCGTTGACCAGTGCGCCCATCAACGCGAACAGTTCTTCTCGGGGGCCCCGGTTCATGGCTCGTGTCCTTGCTCGGCAAGGCTCCGCTCTACACACTCGAATAGTCTGCGACGGATGAGATTCAAGCGATTGTAGATCGTCTGCACGGCGCGGCCGAGTTGCTCGGCCAGTTGCTGGATCGACTGCTGGCCGCCGTAGGCCTGGTCGACCAACTGACGGTCGCTCGGGCTCAGCCGCTCCACGCACTGCCCCAGGGCGGCCGCGCGGCGGTTGCTCCGCTCATGCTGGGTCTGCCGCTGGTCGGCCAAGGTTCGCAGCAGTTCGTCGTTGAACCGCAAGCGATTGCGCCCGGCGACGCGGAAGAAATTCCGCACCTCGTAATAGGCCACCCCGCAGGCCCAGGCCAAAAAGTCGCTCTCCGGCTCGAACTGCTCGTACTTGCGCCACAAGATGAGGCTTGTTTTCTGAAACACGTCCTGGGCGTCCTGCTCGTTGTGCAGAAGGCTGAAGATGTAGGCCAAGATCCGCTGGTGATGCTGGGCGAAATGCGCCAAGAACTGTTCGGCCCCAAACGCCGGACCAAGCTGGACCGCGCCGGGCTGATCCAAGTCTTCCTGCTCGTCCGCCATCGCCGTGCCTCGCTGCCGCGCCTATGCTGCCTGGTTCCTGTATCCTATCGTACGGGCCGGCCGGGGTTTACCGAATCCCCCCACGATTCCTCGAAATGCTGTGAGCTGGGGGGGGGAGCCGAGGGTTTTTCCGACCGCGTGTCGGTAAACCCGCCCGGGGGCGTACGATCTTGGGTGAAGGCAGCCGGCCAACGGCGCCGGCCCCTTGGGGCGAAGCATCCGCTTTTGGAAAAGGAGCCACGACCATGACACTCCTCCGACAGACCCTCGGCTTGTCGGCCCTGGCCTGGATGGCCCTCGTCGGCCATGTTTACGGGGCAGGCCCCATTCAGACCCAGACCTTTACCCGGACCTCCCATGCGCCGGCCACGGCGACCGAAGCCTTTATGAACGGGCATGCCAACCAGGGAATGGCCACGGCCGCCATCATTCAGGCGAACGCCAACCTGATCAAACAATCGGCCGAGGCCGTGGAGATCACCGCACGGGCGGCCGACTTGCGCGAGCGAACCCGCACGGTGGCCTTGGACAACGAGTTGAAGGCGACCAAGAACTTCTACGAGAAGAGACAGCTTCGCGACAGCTACACGTCGCTGACCGCCCCAAAGCGGGCGACCAAGGAGGACCTGATCCGCTACAGCAAGGACGGGGCCCCTTCCCGTGCCGCCAGCTACCAACTCTGCACGGCTTCGGGGGCGATCCGTTGGCCGGGAATCCTCAAACGCGAAGAGTTTTCCCCGCTCCGCGTCGAATTGGACTGCCTCTTCCAGAAACGGCAACCGACCGACGGCGAGTTGGGCAGCGAATTCTGCCACGAGGTCCAGGTGTTGACCGACCAGATGCGCGACGAACTGCGCGCGCAGTTGAGCGAGCTCAGCCCGGCGGAGTACGCCACTGCCCGACGGTTCATCGACGCCTTGGCCCGGGAAGCAGAGCTGCCCGTCGGCGTCCCCGGCCTGGCGGCCCGCTGAGCCCAACGCAGCAGGCATGTTCCGCCGTGCCGTTCGCCTAAAGTAGCAGGCACGCTCCGCCGTGCCGTTCGCTTACCACGGATGCGGCGTTCCCCTCAGTCAGCGCACAAGCCCGAACCGGCGGAATCCCCCCGGAGATTCCGCCGGAGCGAGCAATCGAGACCGACCCGCAGCGCATGCCTGCTACGGTTCTTGGCCCACTCAGATCGTCGCCAGCACGCCCCTGACATAGCCGATCGATTCGGCCAGGCCGGCCAACGGATCCTTGGGGTCCTTTTCGAACTCGAAGGAGACCACCGCCGCGTAGTTGATCTCGCGTAGCGCGCGGAGGAAGGCGGGAATGTCGATCACCCCGCGGCCGATCTCCACCGTCTTGCCGTTCTTCGCCGCGACGGTGACGTCCTTGATGTGCACGTCCAAAAGCCGGTCCGCGTACTGCTTCGCCGCCTGGGCGGGGCACACGCCGGCTCGGAGCGTGTGCCCGATGTCGATGCACAGGCCGATCCGCTTGTCGAGGTCTTTGATCTTCTCGTAAGCGCTTTGGGGCGTGGGGTAGACCTTGTCCTCCGGGCCGTGGTTGTGAATCGCCACGCGAATGTTCGACTGCTGGACCTTTTCGTTCACCAACGGCAGCACGTCGGGATAGGGCACGCCGACGATCGTCGTCATCCCCGCCGCTTTCGCGTAGGCAAAGGCCTGCTCGACTTCGGCCGGCGTCTTCATCGAGATCACGCCGCCGCCATACAGCACGAGTCCCGCCTTCTTCACCTTCTCCACCGCCTCGGCGATCTGTTTGGCCGTGGCGTCCAAGGGAAGATGGAACGACTTGAGGCAGAGGTGCGTCAGCCCGACCCGGGTGGTCATCGCCAAGGTCTGGTCCAAGGTGAAATCCTTGGTCGTGTAGGAAGCCAGACCGAGGGCAAACGGGTACTTGCGCGGGGCCTGGCTGCCGGTCGCCTGCGACGCCGGGGCCTGGGCAAAGCTCTGGCCTGCGGCCAAACCGGCGGCCACGCCGGCCAACTGCAAGAAATGTCGTCGGGTGTGAGAGGTCTGCATGGTGGGATTCCTTCGCTGCGATTCCAAGAAGTAGTTGCCAAGTATCATCTGAGTGTGAACTGGACCGCAGGGGATGTCAACCGTGGGGGGGCTGGAGGGCGGTTCAGGGTTCAGGGATCAGTCGCGGGGGGGATCGGCTAGTAGAGGTGAAACTGCTCTCATTCCGTATTGATTGGCCTGTCTTCTCTGAAGCGAAATCCTGAACCCCGAACCCTGAACCCTGACCCCTCCTCCCGTGCCCTTGTGCCGGATTGACCCCTGCGGGTATATACAACAGGGTTGACGGCGAGACAGGCCCTCCCACGCGGCACAAGTGCCGCGGCTAAACGGCTCGCTTGGGCTAAACGGCTCGCTTGGGAAAAGGAGAACCACCATGGAATGCAAGAATAAACAGAACCTGAAGTCGTGCACCTGTACGTACGACGGCTGCTCGCGCAAGGGCAATTGCTGCGACTGCCTGACCTACCATCTCCGTTCCCGTCAACTGCCCGGCTGCTGCTTCCCGGCGGCGGCCGAAGCTACCTATGACCGCTCGTTCGAGCACTTCGCCAAGCTGGTGATGAACAAGCAGGTCTAGCGTCCACCGTCCACACTGTCCACCATCTCTCTGCCCATGTCCAAACTCCATGACGATGCCCTGCGGATCTGGCAAGCCGGCGTCGACGCGGTCCGGTCGGATCGCCTCGTGCGCGAAACGCTCCGCGTGGAAGGAACCGACTTGCTGATGGGCGACGAGTCGTTGCCGATGGCCGAGATCGGCCGGATCGCCGTGATCGGGGCGGGCAAGGCCGGGGCTGGGATGGCCGCCGGCGTGGAACAGGCCCTCGGCCCCAAGTGGCTCGACGCCAAGCAGGTCACCGGCTGGGTCAACGTGCCCGATGATTGCGTTTCCAACTCCCTCGCCCTCCGGGAGAGGGCTGGGGTGAGGGGAAGGACCGCTGAGGGTCAATTGGAGGAAACACCGCGTCGCATCCATCTTCATCCGGCCCGGCCGGCCGGCGTCAACGAGCCGATGCCCGCCGGGGCCGCGGGGGCGGCGGAAATCTTGCGGATCGTCGAGTCGCTCGGCCCCGACGATCTCTGTCTGGCGCTGATCTCCGGCGGTGGCTCGGCGCTCATGCCGGCGCCGGTCGAAGGGATCCGCCTGGAAGATAAGCTCGCCGTGACCCGCTTCCTCAGTGCGGCTGGGGCGAACATCGAAGAACTTAACACGGTCCGCAAGCAACTCAGCCGGATCAAGGGCGGCGGACTCCTGCGCGCCTGCCGTGCCGGACGCCTGGTGGCCCTGATCATCTCCGACGTGTTGGGCGATCCGTTGGACGTGA
>JBDKTH010000935.1:0-1599 GCA_039680305.1 Thermoguttaceae bacterium
GCGCAGCGGTATCCCGATTTTGTCGCGATTGCCAAGGGGTTTGGCTGGCAGGCCCGGCACGTCCGCCGCAAGGCCGACCTGGTCGACGGTCTGAAGGACCTGATTGCCGCCCCTGGCCCGTTCCTGCTCGTTGTGGCCGTGCCCTATCCGGAGCACGTGCTGCCGATGATCCCCGCCGGGATGACCGTTCGCGAGCTGATCAAGGAGTAGAGCTCGCACCGCCAGCATTGCCCTTGACCCCACCGAACCGTAGCGGTATCCTCCGCGCCGTGGCCTCATCGGCGAGCCGCGGATTATGGTCCTCTTGGGGGAAGAGAACGGCAAAGCATGGGCGACTGGTGGATGGGAATCGGCCTGTTGGTGGCCGGGCTGGCCGTTCTGCAGGGCCTGCTGATCGGGCTTCAGACTTGGGAGCACCGACGGTTCGCCCGCAGCCGGCAGCGTCATCCCCGCCTCGCGTCGTCTGGCGGTCACGCGGTCCTGCTGGTGCCCTGTCGCGGGCTGGACGTGGGCCTGGAGGAGAACCTCGACCGGCTCTTCGTGCAAGACTACGATGATTACGAACTGTTTTTCATCGTGGAAGACCGCAAGGACCCGGCCTGTCCGGTGATCCGACGGCGCATGGAGGCCCATCCGGAGATCCGCTCGCGGCTTCTGTTTGCCGGGCAAGCGGTCGATAGCGGGCAGAAGGTCCACAATCTGCGCGTGGCCGTCGAGCACCTGCCGCCGGCGACAGAGTATCTGGCGTTTGTCGACGCCGATGCCCGGCCCGGCCCCCATTGGCTCCACTCGCTACTCTTCTGGCTGGAACAGCCCGGGGTGGGCGCTGCCACCGGCTACCGCTGGTTCATGCCCGAACGGCCGACCCTGGCCAATCACTTGCTCTACAGCCTGAACTGCAATATTACCATGCTCTTCAACCGCAATGGCCCGAACGCGGTCTGGGGCGGCTCCTGGGCAATCCGTCGCGAAGTGTTCGAACGTTTGAAGATCGCCGACGCCTGGGAAGGGACGCTCAGCGACGACTTCGTCGCCAGCCGGGTGCTCTACGACGCCGGGATGCGTGTGGCGTTCGAGCCGACCTGCGTGGTCGCCTCGCCGATCGACTTTTCGATGCCTCAGATGCTGGCCTTTGTCCGGCGCCAGTACATGATCGGACGCTTCTACGCCCCGTCGATCTGGGCCATGGGGCTCCTTCTGATTACCTTTGCCTGCCTGGTGTTTTGGGGCGGCCTGGCACTCGCCGCGTGGGGCCTGATCGCGGGAGCTCCCTGGGCTTGGCTCCCCGCCACCATGTGCGTCCTCGTCTATTTGCTCAACGCCGGCCGCGGCCTGATCCGCAACGATTTGGCGATGCGGTGTTTTCCCGAGGCACGCGAAAGCCTCGAGAAGGCTGGCCAGTTTGATATGGTGGCCGGTCCGTTGATCACGCTGGTCAACTGGGCGGAACTCGTCGCTTCGTTGGTGGGACGCCAGATCGACTGGCGAGGGATCACGTACCGGCTGTTCCGCGGCGGACGGATTGCCTTCGTGCGACGCGGCCCGCCGCCGGCCTTCCGGCGGACGGAAGACGTACGCGCCCCGCTGGAATCCGCGTTG
>JBDKTH010000187.1:0-2361 GCA_039680305.1 Thermoguttaceae bacterium
CGAGAACGAGTTGTTGGGCCAGAGACTCCAGTTCGCGGTCTTCGTGCATTCGGGGGGGCTTGGGGTTGAAGGTAGAGAAGATGCTTCTGAGATAGCCCTTATGGGTCTTGGACGACCAAGCTCGGCACTGCCCTGCCTTACCGATTCTGTTTGGGAAAACCCATTAGCGAATTGATTCGATGATCTTGGTGACCCGCTGCTCGTCGTACTGTTCGGCATCGCCGGAGAAATCGAAGAAGGCCGTACCTGTCTTGGCCGGGAAGGAGCCAGTTACCTCGATTCGCGGCTTGCCGCTCTGGGCGTCCTTGCCTTTGGCGAACGTGAACACTTGCGGTTGGCCTCGCACGGTGATCTGCTTTTCCTGGATTTCGCGAGGTCCGATGATCTCTTCATGGTTCAGATCTTGCTGCCGCCGCATCTGGCGCATCTGCACTTGAAACTGCTCGCGATTTTGCGGGGCCATCCCTTCGCCAAACGAGCCCAACACCAGCGTGCTTTTGGTCCCCTTATCCCCGTAGACGACGATGGTCATCATGCGCTGTTCGCTGAAGGGGACCTTCATGTCCATCGAGGAGAGGGGTTGCAGCTGTTCAGGCACGTCGATCTGGGCAATCTCGCCGGTAACCTGACGCACGACTTGGGGGTCCTCGCTGACCGCCTTGGCGACGTACCGCTGCCCGAAGTACCCGGCAAGCATCAGCCCGCCACAGCACAGGAGGATTAACACGAGAAAGCTGATCCCCAGGATCAGCAAGACTTTGCCTCCTGTGCTCATCCCCGTGCGGGGTGGGGGCGGCATTCCCTCCGGACTCATGTAAGGTTGGGGTTGGTCCATCGACATAGTGTTGGGCCCTCGGTGACGATTGGCAAGGTCGCATCGGTCTTCATATTAGCCCCCAGAGGGCGGACGTCAATGACCGTGCAGGCGGGGCCGCCCCAGGACTTCTTTCTGTTCTCAGAGTACAATATTAGCTGTGTCTCCTGTAGATATATCCCACCGATAGCCCTCGTTTCACGCATGCAGCACCTCCTCGATCAGTCTTCCGAACAACTCCAGGCTTGGTTCAAAGAGCACGACCTGCCTGCCTATCGAGCCGCCCAGGTGCGGGGGTGGGTCTTGCAGAAGCGGGCGTCGCAGTTCGACCAGATGACCAACCTCCCCAAGACGCTGCGTCAGCAGTTGGCGGAGGAGTTTCAGCTCTGGACTACTCAGGTGGCCGCCCGGCAGACGTCCGAGGATGGGACGGAAAAACTCCTGCTGGAGCTGGCCGACGGCAACCGGATCGAATGCGTACTGCTCCGCGACGACAAGGAGAATCGGACGGTCTGCATCAGCACCCAGGTGGGCTGTGCCATGGGCTGCGTCTTCTGCGCCAGCGGGATGGACGGCGTGGTCCGCAATCTGACCACGGGCGAGATCATCGAAGAGATGCTCCAGCTCCAGCGTCTCTTGCCGGAAGACGAACGACTCAACCACATCGTCGTGATGGGGATGGGCGAGCCGCTGGCCAACCTCGACCGTCTGTTGCCGGCCCTGGCCATGGCGACCAGTCCCGAGGGGCTCGGGATGAGTGCCCGACACGTCACCGTCTCGACCGTGGGGATTACCAAAGGAATCCGCCGGCTGGCCGATGAGGACGTCCAGTATCACCTGGCCGTGTCGTTGCACGCGCCCGACGACGAGCTGCGCAACCGGCTCGTGCCGACCAACCGGAAGATCGGCATTGGCCCGATCCTGGAAGCGGCCGACTACTACTTCGAAAAGACGGGCCGCCGGGTCACCTATGAATACGTGATGTTGGGCGGCCTGAACGATCAGCCGGAGCATTCCCGGCGTTTGGTCAAGCTCCTCAAAGGCCGTCCGGCCCTGATCAATCTGATCCCTTACAACCCAGTTGCCGGACTCCCCTACGAGACGCCTTCGCCAACGGCGACCGCACGGTTCGTGGAGATCCTGCGGCAGAGCGGCCTGACCGTCAAAATCCGCTACCGCAAGGGCGAACGGATTGACGCCGCCTGTGGACAGTTGCGCCGCAGCCAGGCACAGCTGGTGCAGCTCGCGCCGCGTGCGTAGGCATCCTCACTTTTGGAAAACCGTCACCACGGCATACTCGGCAAACGGGGGAAGCTCGATCACCAGCCGGTTCGGGCCTGCTGCCTTGGCAGCGATTGGCTCTGCAGGGCGGCCTTCCATAGGGGCGGCAAACGTGCATTCGGCCGAGATGGGGCTTTGAACGAAAAGCTCGATGCGAGCGTTCGGGACGTCGGTCTTTCCGTCGTAGTTGAGAAGATGCACGAAAAATGCCTGCTTCCCGCGTTTCACCTCGGCGAAGACCGTCGGCGGCGCCTGAATGCGGACCG
>JBDKTH010000157.1:0-2673 GCA_039680305.1 Thermoguttaceae bacterium
GTCAAAGCCGAGAAAAATCCCGAGGCACAGAAACGGCTCGCCCGGGAACTGGCCCTCCCAGTGCGCAAGGAACTGGTCGCCCAGGTGGCCGAGATGCACAAGCATCTGCTGGCCACGGTCAGCACGACCGGCGAGATGGGCAATGTGACCAACTGGCAGCAGCACAACTTGCCGTATCTGTTGACCAAGCCCGGTGAAGAACTAGCCCGACTCCTCGGCGAACCGCTGCCGGCCGACGCCGTCCCCTCGTCGCAGTATCCGGGCGAGCCTCGTCTGGTCGTGCCCTTCGTACGCACCAGCCTGGCGGCCGACGAACCGCTGCGTTTGACGGTGATCGTGCTCGGCGCCAAGCCCTCGGACGCAGGCGTCTATTGGCGCCGGCTCGGCCTGGGCCCGTTCGCCAAGGTTCCCTTGCAGCACGTCGCGCGGGGCGTGTATCAGGTCACGCTTCCCGCCGAGGCCAGCAAGGCGGATTTCGAGTACTATGTCCAGGCGACGACCGCCGGCGGCGCGAAGCTAAGCTTCCCGGCCGCTGCGCCCTCGCTGAATCAGTCGGTCGTGGTGGTGGATGCGAAGTGATCACAACAACCCGCGGAATTCCGCACGGATTAAAGCATGACGCTCAGTTGGTTTGACATCGGTCTCTTTCTGGCCTTCTTCGGCGTGGTGGTGTCGTTCAGCCTCTTCCAAGGACGCAAGGAAGAGACTAGCGAAGACTATTTCCTGGCCGGCCGGGGGCTGAAATGGTGGCTGATCGGCTTTTCGATCGTCGCCGCCAATATCTCGACCGAGCAGTTCGTGGGCATGGCCGGCAGCAGTGCGGGCAACGTGGGGCTGGCCGTCGCCGGCTACCAACTGCTCGGGGCGGTGACCATCGTGTTGGTGTCGATCTTCTTCCTGCCCCGCTTCCTCCGGGCCGGCATCTACACGATGCCCGAGTATCTCGAATATCGTTACAATCCGACCGCCCGGGCGATCATGGCCTTCTATACGATGGCGATCTACGTGGGCGTGACGATCACGGCCGTCTTGTACTCCGGCGGTCTGACACTCCACACGATCTTCAAAATGGACCTGAGCCAGGCCGTCTGGTTGATCGGCCTGATCGCCGCCCTCTATACCACCTGGGGCGGCTTGAAAGCCGTCGTGTGGGCCGACCTGTTCCAGGGGGCCGCCCTCTTGCTCGGCGGGCTCCTGGTGATGGGGCTCGGCCTGCAAGCCGTCGGCGGCTGGACCGCCTTTGTCGATGCGAACCGCGATCGGCTGCACATGATCCTGCCCGCCGACCATCCCGAGTTGCCCTGGACAGCCCTGGCCCTCGGCCTCTGGATTCCCAACTTCTATTACTGCGGCCTGAACCAGTTCATCGTCCAGCGCACGCTGGCCGCCAAGAGCCTGCGCGTAGGGCAGATGGGGATCATCCTCGCCGCCGCCCTGTGGTTGATCGTGCCGTTTGCCATCGTCATGCCCGGCCTGGTCGCCCTGCAACTGTTCGGCTCGGAGCTGACTTCCCCCGACCATGCCTTTCCGACGTTGATCGTCCGGCTCGTCCCAGACGGCCTGCGCGGGTTCATCTTCGCCGCAATCGCCGGGGCCGTGATCAGCTCGCTGGCCTCGATGCTCAACTCGGCGTCGACGATTTTTACGATCGACCTCTACAAACGCCATTGGGTGAAGGACGCCTCCTCCCATGCACTGATCGTCCAGGGGCGGATCATGACCGTCGTCTTCGTGGTGATGGGCTGCCTGATCGCGCCCCGGCTGGCCGATCCGAGGTTTGGCGGCGTGTTCCGCTATATCCAGGAATTCCAGGGCTACATCTCGCCCGGCATCCTGGCCGCCTTTGTCTTCGGCTTCATCGTCAAGCAGACTCCGCCGGCCGCTGGCGTGGCAGCGCTGTTGGTCACCGCCCCCGCCTACGGCCTGCTCCACTGGCAGTTGCCCCAGGTCGCCTTCCTCAACCGGATGGCCATCGCCTTTGGAATTGTCCTTCTGACGATGACCTTGATCACCATGTTCAAACCGCTGGAGAAGCCCAAGGAAATGCCGGTGACCAGCGACATCGACCTGCGGCCAGCACCATCAGTGTTGTGGCTTGGCATGCTGGTGATCGCAGCCGTGGGGGCCTTTTTTGTGATATTCCGTTAAACCGAGGAACCTTTTTCGAGTGGCCCGATCATCGTAGCGCCACGCCCTGGCCCAAGCCAAGGCTACTGCGTGACCACACAGTTGAGTACAATAGGAGGTACTCCTCGTCGAACCTCTATTCCCCCAGTCACGTATGTCTGCTCACCCCTCGCAACCTGTCCTCCTGTCGCTCTCCCCATTGCCAATGACGCCCGACGAAGTGGCGGCTCGCGGATGGGACGAGGTGGACGTGGTGTTTGTCACCGGCGATGCCTACGTCGATCACCCGAGCTTCGCCATGGCCCTTTTGGGGCGGGTGCTGGAGGCCGAAGGCTACCGGGTGGCGATCCTCAGCCAGCCCGACTGGCACTCGGCCGAGCCGTGGCGCCAGTTCGGCCGTCCGCGGATCTGTTTTGCCATCAGTGCTGGCAACATGGATTCGATGATCAACCACTACACGGCCAATCGCAAGGTGCGCAACGACGACGCCTACAGCCCCGGCGGACAGATCGGCCGTCGCCCCGACCGGGCCACGCTGGCCTACTG
>JBDKTH010000659.1:0-3606 GCA_039680305.1 Thermoguttaceae bacterium
GCCCGCGCAGGCGTTGGATCGGCCGCACGAACCGCCGGGCCAACACGGTCGTCGTGCCGATCGCCGCCAGAGCCGTGACGACGCCAGCCACGGCCGACGGGTAGACCACCTGCCGCATCGCGGCCCAGCGGCGGTCTTCCGGATAGAGCACGACCAACGAAGCAGGCCCCGAGGACGAAACCCTGCGGGCCAAAGGGAGCCGACCGGCGCGATAGGTATGGCCTTGGAGGGTTACCGTCGGGCTCACGGCCAACTCGGTCCATTGGTCAGCGGCCGGTATGCGGCGCAGCGATGCCAGCACCGGGGTCGAGATCGGAATCGTCGACTCCACCGGCTGGCTCGAGGCGTCCAGCAGCGCGAACTCCGCGCCCGACAGCCCTCGCATCTTCAGCAGCACCGTATGGTTCAGGGGAAAGACGGTGTCGGTCAGTGTCGTGACCATGCGGCGGAGACTCTGCTCCTGTTGCTCCTGGGCCCAACGGTGGCCGAAATGCGCGCCGGCCAGCCCCGACAACACGATCCCCAGCGTCACCACGATCAGCATGGGGAGGAGCAACTGGACTTGGATCGGCCAACGCATCAGGCAGGGTATCCGGGAGAAGCCGACAGGTCGGGGAAAGCCGCAACGGACACTATATCCGCACCTTCCAGCTTAGCCACGTTTGACCGCGGGCGTCAATGTGTCGAAGTTTTCGACGGGCCTGTCGAGAAAACCGACGTTGCAGCGTCGCCCGCCCGCAGCGAAACCCCGTTTTTTGCGGCGTTTTCCCCCTTTTGTCGGATTCGCGGAATTGGTACGCTAGCTGCTAATGCTACCAGTCTTAATTCAATCTCGGGGGTTCGTTCCTCGGTATCCCTCCCACTGAACTCCGAGGGCCCTAACCCCCACTTGTGCCACGGGGCGTGGTCGATTCCGCGGACTACCCCACCCAGTCCAACGGTCGGCCTCGCCCCCGATTTTTTCTTGGGGCCCCCGTTCCGAGCCGGCAGGATCCCCGGTCGCCTCCGGTTGGGAAACGGGCTCTCAGCCCGGGTCTTCCATCCCCAGATAGAAGCGGTTCTCGACTTCCTGGCGAATCCCGTCGAGTTCCAGGCCGAGGTGACGGAGGACCTGGGCGGCGCCGCCGGCCGTTTCATGGACCACGCCCAACAACAGATGCCCGGTGCCAACCAGATCGTGGCGATGGAAACGCATCTCCTCAACCGAGTAGACGAGCACCTCCCGCGCCCGCGGCGTGCGCAACGACGCGTCCCGCTGCCGTATGAGATGTTCGACTTCTGGACGAACCTTTTCCAGTCCGACGCCAAACGCATCGAGCACGTCGGCCGCCACGCCGCCCCCTTCGCGGATCATCCCGATGAGGAGATGCTCCGTGTTCGGCTCGGGGCAGGCCAACCGGTTGGCCTCTTCCTGGGCAAGGACCAGGGCCTTGCCAAAACTGAAGGTAAACAGCTCGCTTTTCCACGTGACCATCAGATGCCTCCCCTCGTTCCCTTGGGAAGCGGGCCTTTCTTCTCATTATACGCAGACCATGGGCCGCCCTGCCTTGCAGGCCGATTGCGGTGGACTAGAATCGAAGGAGCCAAGCCACACTGGCCGCGGGGGCGTCCCGATTGTGAAAGGCGAGAAGATGAATCGCGTACCGACCTCAGAAACCCGGCTTCGTGGGCCCGTTTCTTTCGGCGTTCTCTCTGCGATAGCACTAATGGCTCTGGCTCTCGGGATGGGTGCGAAAATCCACGCTGAGGAGCCGGCCGCCCCGCGTCGGCCGAATGTGATCGTCGTTTACACCGACGATCAGGGCTCGATCGACATGAATTGCTACGGGGCTAACGACCTGGTCACGCCGAACATGGACGGCCTGGCCCGGCGCGGGCTGCGGTTCACGCAATTCTACAGTGCCGCGCCGGTCTGTTCGCCCTCGCGTGCGGCGATGCTGACGGGCCGCTGCCCGCAGCGAGCCGGCGTACCGGGCAACGTCAGTTCCACGCACGGCGACGCCGGGATGCCCGCCGAGCAGGTCACACTTGCCGAGATGTTCAAGGCGGCCGGCTACACGACCGCCCACATTGGCAAATGGCACCTCGGCTACACGCCGGAGACTATGCCCAATGCCCAGGGGTTCGACTCTTCGCTCGGCCACATGGGCGGGTGCATCGACAACTACTCGCACTTCTTCTACTGGGCCGGCCCCAATCGTCACGACCTCTGGCGCGACGGCACGGAGATCCACCGCGACGGTCGTTTCTTCCCCGAACTCATGGTCGAAGAAGCCTCCGCCTTCTTGGAGAAGAACAAAGACCGATCGTTCTTCCTCTACTTCGCCATGAACATGCCGCACTATCCCTACCAGGGCTACGAAAAGTGGCTGCGGCATTACCAGGATCTTGCCTATCCGCGAAACCTCTACGCCGCGTTCCTCTCCACGCTCGACGAGAACCTCGGCAAGCTGCTGGCCAAGGTCGACGCGTTGGGCCTGCGCGACAACACGATCATCGTCCTCCAGTCGGACAACGGCTACAGCACCGAAGAACGTGCCCATTTCGGCGGCGGCAACTCCGGGCCGTACCGCGGCGGCAAGTTCAGCCTGTTTGAGGGCGGGATCCGCCTGCCGGCGATCATCTCCTGGCCCGGACAGTTGCCGGAAAACGAGGTCCGCTCCCAGATGGCCACCGCCTGCGACTGGATGCCGACCCTGGCCGAACTGTGCCAAGTGCCGCTCCCGCAACATAAGCTCGACGGCAAGAGCATCGTGCCGGTCCTTCGCTCGGCTACCGTCCCCAGCCCCCACACGGTCTTTCACTGGCAGACCGGCGGTGCCAAGTCGCCCTCCTGGGCCGTGCGTGAAGGGGCCTGGAAACTCCTCGGCAACCCACGCGACACCTTGGCCAAGAAGCCGCTTTCCAAGGAGGACCGCCTCTTCCTCGTCAACGTGGAACAAGACCCGGGCGAAACCATGAATCTTGCCGGACAGCATCCCCAGATGGTCGAACGCCTGGAGCAACTCCACCGGCAGTGGATTGAGGAGGTCGAACGCCAGTGAGGCGAGGTGACGAGTGCCGGGGTGATTATGCAACCGCCCTGGCTCGGAGTTCCGTTATCTGAGACTCAATGAAGCAACAGGGCGGCGATGAGCATCCCGATCAGCCAGAGCCCGATCAACAGCAGGATCAATGGCCCGGCCAAGGTCTGCCAGACGTGACGGGCGCGATTGAGATCGGCAGCGATCTTGATCGTTCCCAGGATGGTCAAACCCAAGCCCAGCCCGGCCACCAGGCCGGCAAGCACGACCTCGCCCTTCACGACGCAGACGACGGTCAAGACAATGCTGACGATCAACTGAAGCAGCAGCAACGACCGAAGGCTGAACTGAAGACTGTGCGGCGAGGTGGACATGGGCTCCAACGTAGAACCATCCGGCGCCTGGTCTTCGTCGATGTCAATCCGATCCCCGTCAAACTCGCCCGATACCCCTTGAATCTCGGTCAACACCTTCCACGCCTGTCGGGCGTCGGCCGCATTGACCAGGATCTTGACTTCGCTGGGCGCCTCCGCGTGAAAGCCGGCAGCGTAGGCTCCGGCCATCGTCGCGCGAATCCCATGCG
>JBDKTH010000168.1:0-4332 GCA_039680305.1 Thermoguttaceae bacterium
GCCCGTCGCGAGCAGGAACTCCAGGCCCAACGCGCCGAAGAGGAACGCCTCCGCGCCGCCGAAGAACACCGCCGTCAGCAAGAGGAGGCGGAAAAGGAACGCCTCCGCGTCGAGGACGAACGCCGTCGCCAGGAAGAGGAAGCGGCTCGTGAGCGTGCGCGGGCCGAAGCAGACCGCAAGGCCGCGGAAGAGTTGCGGCGCAAGGTCAACCACCTCCTGGAGGTCGTCGCTGCGGCGGCCGAAGGCGATCTGACTCGGGAGATCCACGTGGAAGGCAAGGAGGCGGTCGACGAGTTGGCCGCGGGCATCAAGAAAATGCTCGAGGATCTGTCGGGCGTGATTGGCCAGGTGACCGAAAGCTCTTCGCAGTTTGCCGAAGGCTCGCGAGTCATCGCCGAGAGCTCGCAGACCCTGGCCCAGGGAGCTCAAACCCAGAGTGCCAGCGTCGAGGAAATGGGCGCGGCGATCGAGGAGCTGACCCACTCCATCGAGCAAGTCAAGGACAGCGCCGTCCAGGCCGACACGATGGCCAAGCAGACCAACCAGTTGGCCGAAAAAGGCGGTCGGGCCGTGGAACGCTCGGTCACGGCGATGGATCTGATCCGCGCCAGCTCGCAACAGATCAGCGAGATCATCCAGGTGATCTCCGAGATCGCCGGCCAGACGAACCTCTTGGCCTTGAACGCGGCGATCGAGGCGGCTCGGGCTGGCGAGCACGGGATGGGCTTCGCCGTCGTCGCCGACGAGGTCCGTAAACTGGCGGAACGCTCCAACCAGGCCGCCGGCGAGATCTCCAAGCTGATCAAGGAATCGGCCCGCAGGGTCGAGGAAGGCGTGGAGCTCAGCCGCGAAACAGGCCAATCGCTCCGCGAGATTCTCACGGGCGTGGAGTCCACGGCTGCGAAAATCGGCGAGATCGCGACGGCCGCGGTCGAGCAGGCGACCAATGCTCAGGAAGTCTACCGGGCGATTCAGAACGTCAGCCAGGTCACCGAGCAGACGGCCGCCGGCAGTGAAGAAATGGCCTCCAGCAGCGAAGAGTTGGGGGCCCAGGCCGGCGTGCTTCGCGATCTGGTCGGCCGCTTCCGGACGAAGTAGCCGGGTGGAGCGGCAGGCCCCCGCAGCCTCCGGCCACGTTTGGTGACCATGCAGCATCGCTGAACTTCGAGGGTAGCCGTCCTGCGGCTACCCTCGCTGTGTTTGCTGTGCGGGATTGATCCCGTTGTCCCCGTACCGCGGGGCATTCCACCTTCGCTAGCCAGAGGCCTCGTTTTGCGGTACAACAGAAGTGGTCATCCATGCTGGACCGGACCTCTCGGCAATTGGGGGCTTGTTATGCTTCGGACTTGGGAGTTTCAACTGGCGACCCGCGTCCTCTTCGGTCGCGGCACGTTACGCCGACTGGGAGAAGTTGCACGCGAATTCGGCAAATCGGCACTCCTGGTCGGCTACGCCAAGCCGGGGGAATTGGAAGAAACCTATGGCCGGGCGACGATCGCCCTGCGCGACGCGGGGATGGCCGTTACGCGCTTCTTCCAGGTCACGACCGATCCAGGGGCCGATCTGGTGATCGAAGGTACTCAACAGGCGCACGACGCGCGGGCGGAGGTGGTCATCGGCCTGGGGGGCGGGAGCGTGATCGACGCCGCCAAGGGGATTGCTGCCGTGGCCCGGATGGGTGGCAGCCCCTGGGACTACACGGCCGCGAATCGTCAATGCCGTCCGATCAGTCAGGCCCTCCCCGTAGTGGCCGTGCCCACGACGGCCGGCACAGGGACCGAGGTTACCGCCGTCGCCGTGTTCACCTATCACGACGTCGGCACAGCCCCCCACCTGCCGTTGAAGACGGCCATCTTCGGCCCGGCGATCTGCCCTAGGGTGGCGGTGGTCGATCCGGACCTGAGCCTCGGCTCGCCCCCCTTGCTAACCGCCGCCAGCGGCGCGGATGCTTTGGGACACGCAATCGAGGCCTGTATGAGCCGCCGCGCGAATC
Organism: Thermoguttaceae bacterium; assembly: GCA_039680305.1. Lineage (GTDB taxonomy): Bacteria > Planctomycetota > Planctomycetia > Pirellulales > Thermoguttaceae > JBDKTH01. The sequence goes on from JBDKTH010000168.1 coordinate 1,994, forward strand.
CCCTCTCCTCGACTCTTGCCGGCCGGGCCGTGGCCCTGATCGTCAATCACCTCCGTCGGGCCGTGGAAAACCCCATGGATCCTGAGCCACGCGAGGCCCTCGCCCTGGCGGCGACCCTGGCCGGCGCGGCGTTCAACGAAGCGGGGGTGGTGGTGCCCCATGCCATTGCCCATGCTTTGGGGGCCCTGCTCAATGTTCCCCACAGCCTCGGCGTCGCGCTGGCCACGCCGGCCAGTCTTCGCTTCAACGCCGAGCGATGCTTGGAACCCTACTGCGAACTGGCCACCTGCTGCGGCTTGGAATCGCCCTTGCCAGAGCAGCAGGCCTCCCGGTTTGTCAACCGGATCATTGAACTGCTCCGCGACGTCGGCCTGCTCAATCGGATCCCCATCCCGGCCGACGCTCCCCCGGATCTGCTTGACCGCCTCGTGCGCAATGCCATGGAGAGCAGCCCTGGCTCGATCACCTTCAATCCCCGCAAGCTCAACGAGGCCTCGCTCGGCGAGTTGTTTCGCGAAGTCCTTCTGTAAGCCTGGAAGAACTCCTCACAGGAGCACAAGTCCTGCCGGGGGCCCCCTCATCGCCCATGGCCCCATTATCCCCGTGAGACCTATGTCGATCCCAGCCAATTCGGTCCCTGCCGATGACCAATATCCCTGGGCGGGTTGACACTCTGCGGCCGTCGCAGTAGTTTACGCGACTTCCCATTATCGAAGCTTGCGCTGAATACCGAGGAGACCCCGTCGTCATGGCGGATTTCAAAGCCCAACGAATTGCCCTACGCTCGATCCAGCACCTCTGTGCCCCACCCGCCAAGGTCTTTCCGCTCCTTTGTCCCACTCGCCAATATGAATGGATCGCCCTCTGGCAGTGCCGGATGCTCTACTCGGAGTCGGGCTTTGCCGAAAACAACTGCGTGTTCACCACCAGTCTTCCCGAGACGGGGGGCGAGGAAGTCTGGATTGTCAGCCGCTACGAACCAGATCGGACGATCCAATTCGTGCGCACCAGCGCTCTGCGGATCATCCGCTACAACATCACGCTCACGGCCAATCGCGACGGGACAACCACCGCCATGTGGGACCAGATCATTACCGCCTTGAACGAGGAGGGAAACCAGCATCTCGCCTCATTGACCGATGAGAAATACCGGGCAGAGATTGTCCGGCTCGAAAAACTCCTCAACCACTTCCTCCAGACCGGCAAGGCCCTGCCCGTGGAGGACTGGTAACGCACCGCCGATCAGCCGTCAGCCATTGGCGTTCAGCCATCAGTTTTCAGGCATTGTCTCACACAACTGACCGCTGATGGCTGACCGCTTCCTTCCTGCGAGGCGAACGGCACACCCGCTACTCGTCGTTGATCGGCCCCGACATCAAGAGCCACATCTTCACGAACGTGTCGAGTTGCTGCCGCGTGAGGCGGTTGGCGTGAAGATTAAAGGTGGCCGTTGACTTGGTCGGCGTGAGGACCGACTCGCCGTGCACCTCGCGACGTGCCCCTTGGTCGTCATACGCGATCACGCCCGTAAGGCTCGACTGGGACTTGCTCACGTTCAGCAGATCGCCCTCGCCCGGGAAAATCCGGGCACGCAGCCGAGGCTTCTTGGCGTCGCGACCGTTGAAGACCAGGTTGAACAGGTACTGCCCTTTGCCGTCGGTGGCATACTCCGGTCCGGTCTTCCAGATGATCGTCCCTTGGACGTGCTTCGACCGGCCATCCGCGTATTCAAAGGTGAGGTTGTCGGTCAGGTAGCTGCCGGTGGCGTAGTTGAAGGTCAGGTCGCCGCGAAGCGTGACCGGCGACAGGCCGAGGCCGCGGTCGCCGGGAATCCGCAGTCCCAGAAACTCCAGGGGATCGGGATTCTCGACCACGAACCGTTCCGCGTTCCCTTCCCAGGCGAACTGCAACTCCCGCCTGGCCTCCGCACGCTGTGCCCGCTGTCTCCCCTGCACGTCGCCCTGGAACGATTCGGCGGGGCCCACGGCCGGCGTCCATGTGAGGTGATCGAAGTGGTACAGGCCGCGCTGGCTCAAGAAGGCGTTGCCGCTGATCGTGCCGAGCGGCCGCGTCAGATCGGTCCTGGGCACGCCATCGCGGTTGAACTGGCAGGCCGACACGTTCAGGCGGAAGAGGTAGCCGAAGGCTTGCCCCTCATGCTCGGTTCGGCCGGCCGGGCGGCGAAGGATCGTGCCGCTGTAGTTGATCGCCGCGTCGGCCTTGGCACGCACCGTGAGATCCACCTGGTATGTATCCACGGCTTCCGGATTCGACGGCTCGCCGCGCGTCTTGAAGTCGATCGTCACGGTTCCGGTGATCGCGCTGTCCTGGGTGATCAG
>JBDKTH010000316.1:0-7837 GCA_039680305.1 Thermoguttaceae bacterium
GAGAAGTACGGGGCCTGGCGGGAAAAGGTCCGTTTTGGCAAGAAGTCGATGGGCATCCAGCGTTCCACGTTCCTGATCGACGCCGAGGGCGTGGTCCGCAAGGTCTGGAAGAATGTTGACGTCGACGGGCACGATGAAGCGGTCCTCGCGGCGCTCGAGGCGATCCGAGCGCCGACGTGAGGCAATTCGCTTCTCTTGGATGTCGCAGTGCGCAAGCAACGGGCCCCAGCACGCTTGCCGGGGCCCGAAATGGGTTTCTCTTACACGCTCACCTGTCTAGTGTTGTGCCGCGGCCGGCTGGGCCAGAAGCTGAGGCGTCTTGGGGTGTTCTCCAAGCCACTTCACCGAGCCGTTTTCGATCTCGTAGATCGCGCCGACGACCTTCAGCTTGTGGTCCTTCGCCCGTTGACGCACGACCGGGCTCTGGTTGAGCACATCCTCGATCGCTTGCCAGACGTTGGCTTCGATGGCCGCTGGGACCAAGGCTTCGCCGTGCAGTTCGGGGTGGGAGTGTTGCGCCTTGTCTAGAGCCGGCTTGATGTGGTCGACCAAGGGGCGGATATGGCCATGAACCTCGGCGCCCGTCGCCATGGCCGTCACCGCGCCGCAACGTGTATGGCCGAGCACGACCAGGACCGGCGTGCCGAGATGGTCCGCGCCGTATTCGATCGAGCCCAGTTCATCCACGGCGCAGACGTTTCCCGCCACACGCACCACAAACACATCGCCAATCCCCTGATCAAAGAGGAGTTCCACGGGCACCCGCGAGTCCGAGCAGCTCAGCACGGTCACGACGGGGTGTTGGCCGTGGCTGGCCGTATCGGTCATCCGCGCCAGATCCGCGTGGGGAGGGGCACTGTGGCCCGTGGCAAAGCGGAGGTTGCCTTCTTTGAGTCGATTGAGGACCTCATCGCTGCTGACTCCGGGGCCGGCCTCTGAACCGAGCACCAACGACGGACTGAAGAGCAGCAACAAGGACAGGACGAGCAACGCGAGTCGATGACGCATGGTTGTAATCCTCTGGATTGGAAATGAGCACTGCCAGACCGACGACCGGACGATCCGGCCGCCTGAAGCTGAGGGCTGAAAGCTGATCGCTTCGGTGGCGGCAGTGCGCCGCATCAGGAAAGCATAGGTCATGCCCCACGAATGGCCAAGCGGCAGTCGCGAGGTGCCGGTTCGCCGCGATTTTGGGGAAAAAGAAAGAGCCCACAGACCAAGCGGCCTGTGGGCTCACACATTCCAAGTGCCGGAGTCAGGCGGCAAGCGCCGCGGGCTCCGACGGGGTTACTTGTCGCCGCCGACGATCGAGCGCATCTCGGCCGTCTCGCGCTTGCTGTTCCACACGGCCCAGAAGATCAAGAGGGCCGCGACAACGGCGATGACCAGACCAATGAGTGGGTTGCTCGGGGCTGCGCCAGGCTGGACGTTCGGGTTGATGCCCATCACGTTGTAGGAGAGCACCAGGCCCAGGCCGAGAAGGCTGACCATGTTCATCACCTTGACCAGCGGGTTGATCGCTGGGCCGGCGGTGTCCTTCAGCGGATCGCCGACCGTGTCGCCGGTGACCGCCGCCTTGTGCTTCTCGCTGCCCTTGCCGGTGGTGGCCGTCTTGGGCTCGTCCTCGATCATCTTCTTGGCGTTGTCCCAAGCGCCGCCGGCGTTGGCCATGAACACGCCCAGGAGCTGCCCGACCAGGATCATACCGGCCAGGAAGCCGCCGAGTGCGTAGGGGCCAAGAAGGAAACCGACGAAGGCCGGGGCCGCGATCGCCAAGAGCGCCGGGCCAATCAACTCGCCCTGGGCAGCGCTGGTGCAGATATCCACCACCTTGCCGTAGTTGGGCTTCTTGGTGCCTTCCATGATGCCGGGGTCTTTGAACTGCTGGCGCACCTCATGGACGATGTAGAACGCCGCGCGACCCACGGCCCGGATCAGCATCGAGCTGAAGAGGAAGGGCACGGCACCGCCGATGAGGAAGCCGACGAGCACGAGCGGATTGGCCACCGACAGGTTGCCGGCCTGCTCGAAGTACTGGGCGGTCGTCATCTGGCTGATCTTGTCCTCGCTGCCCACCGCAATCACGGCGATGAAGCTGGAGAACAACGACACGGCGGCGATCACGGCCGAGCCGATGGCGATCCCCTTGGTCTCGGCCTTGGTGGTGTTGCCCACCGCGTCGAGGTCAGCGAGAATCTGCCGGGCGCGAGCGTAGTTCGCTTCGCCCATCTCGGCCTTGTCATAGCCCAATTCGCCGATGCCGTTGGCGTTGTCGGCCACCGGGCCGAAGACGTCCATCGAGATCGTGTTGCCGGTGAGGGTCAACATGCCGATACCGGTCATGGCCACGCCGTAGGCGATGAACACCGGCGGCATGCCCCAATAACAGAGGACGGAGAGAATGATTGCGGTCGCAATCACCAAGAGGGTTGTGACCGTGCTCTCATAACCCACGGCAAAGCCTTGAATGATGTTCGTCGCATGGCCGGTTTGGCAGCTCTGGACGAGCGACTTGACCGGGGCGTGCGAGGTGTGGGTGTAGTAGCTGGTGACCTTGTTCAAAGCGATCGCCAGGAACACACCGATCAAGCAGGTCCAGGCCGGACGCAGGTCCAGGCCCTTGATGCCGAAGTTCGCCCAGGCGGGCAGCAGTGCCGGATCGTGACCGATCACTTGGCCAGCCGCATCCTTCACCTCGGGGAAGCCGAAAGCGGCCGTCGGGTATTCCTTAAGGTATTCCGGGCTGAACGTCAGGTAGCCGAAGCCGAGGAGGAAGAAACCGGCGACGGAGATCAGCGAGCCGATCCAGAAGCCGCGGTGCACGCTGTGCAAAGCCGTATCGGAGGTGTCGTTCGGGCCGGCCTTCACGGTGTAGGTGCTGATGATCGAGCCCAAGACGCCGATGCCGCGGACGAGCAAGGGGAAAATCACCCCCTTGTGCCCGAAGCTGGCCAGGCCGAGGATCATCGCGGCGACGATCGTCACTTCATAGCTTTCGAAGATGTCGGCCGCCATACCGGCGCAGTCACCGACGTTGTCACCGACGTTGTCGGCGATGGTCGCGGCGTTGCGGGGGTCGTCTTCGGGAATTCCGGCTTCAACCTTGCCGACGAGGTCGGCGCCGACGTCCGCGGCCTTGGTGTAGATACCACCGCCGACACGCATGAACAACGCCAACAGCGTGCCGCCGAAGCCGAAGCCCTATAGGGCCTCGTAGGCCTGCTCGCCATAGATCAGGAAGATGCAGGTGCCGCCCAACAGGCCCAGCCCGTCGGTGAGCATCCCGGTGATCGTGCCCGTGCGGTAGCCGAGCTGCATCGCCTCGCCGTAGCTGCGCTTGGCAGCGGCGGCAACGCGGAGGTTCCCGGTGGTCGCCAGCCGCATGCCGACGAAGCCCACGCACCAGCTGAACAACGAACCGACCAGGAAGGCCCCGGCGCGACCGAAGGCGAATTCCGGCTCATGGTACTTGGTGAAGTACAAGGCCACGGTAATCAAGATGATCAGCGGACCGATCTTGCGGAACTGGGCCGCCAGGTAGGCGTTGGCCCCTTCCCGCACGGCCGCGGCGATCTCCTGCATCCGCGGCGTCCCCTGGTCAGCGTCCTTCACCTGCTTGACCAGCATCCAGGCGTACACCAGGCCGGCGACGGCCACGAGGAGCACGAGGATCAGGGCGATTCGCTCGCCGATGTCGTACTGAGTCAACGGGGAAAACCATTGGAACGAATGACCGGCCGACTCTGCAGCGGGAGCCGCAGCGGGAGCTCCAGCGGCAGGCTGGGCATCCTGGGAGAAGACTGGCGCGGCAAAGTGCGCGCCGAGGAAGAAGACCAGCAGCAACGCCAAGTAGGCTGTCTGGACTCTTCCATCCCTCCACTTCTTTCGTAGTGCTTGAAACATGGAAACTCCTGAATCGAAAAAGCAAGGGTGATACACCGCCCGATCCGAGGCAAACAGTTCGCCACGCGGGCGGTGCGAGGGGTGGTCGGATGCGCGGCCGGCACCTACACAATGCGTCAACCGACCGAGCCGCTATAGAAATTGCGGATTCTAATGGATGAGGCTTCCGACTGTCAACCATAGCATTTTAGGTAAACCGGTGAAACGAGACTACCATCCCCCCTAACCGCCATCGTGGCCGTCGCCACTCGTACGGCGATTGGCCCCTTGGGCGAGCGGTATTAGGCGTTGTGCCCTGCATCTCGTGAGGGGGAATGTCGGGCCAAACCCCCGCGTTTCGCGTTCTTGGGGGCCGTAGACTCGGCTGGCTCTCCCCCATCTCTCGGGTTAGGCGAGCGTTTCGCGTTTTCCCGCGGGTTTTTCTGCTTGGTTTTTCTAGATCACCCAATTAACCTAGTAAGGAGGCAGTGCACTTTCCCGTCTACGCATGCCATCCCATCTCTGAACGGAGGATACCCCGATGAGGCCCGTCTATCGAACCTGGATGCTGCCCTGGCTAGGGCTGGCGATCGCCGTTGGGCTTTGGCCCATGCTGTTGTCCGCGGCCGACCGCGGCGCCAAGTCGGCGGCTGCCTCTCAAGCCGCTGAGACTGTGGACATGTTTGCGGCGATTGAGAAGGGCCAGATCGACGTGAAGTTGATCCCCAAAGACTCCAAGCAAAGTCGCGTGATTATTCAGAACAAGACCGATAAACCGTTGAGCGTGAAGCTGCCGGCGACCTTCGCCGGGGTGCCCGTGTTGGCCCAAGGCTTTGGTGCCGGCGGGATGGGCGGGGATGGTGGTGGCCGCGGCGGCGGCGGTGGCGGGAACCAAGCGGTCGGTGGTGGCATGGGCGGCGGCGGCATGGGTGGCGGTGGCATGGGCGGCGGTGGCGGGTTCTTCAACGTCGAGCCGGAAAAAGTCGGTCAGTTCAAAGCCCCGACCGTCTGCCTGGAGCACGGCAAGGCCGAACCCCGGCCCGCGGTCGCCTACGAGATCAAGCCCCTGGATAAGGTCAGCGACAAACCCGAAGTCCAGGAACTCTGCCGCATGCTCGGCGAGGGCACGGTCCCGCAGCGTGCGGCTCAACTGGCGACCTGGCATTTCGCCAACGGCATGAGCTGGGAGCAACTGGCGGCCGAGAAGTATCACTTCGCCAACGGCGGCACGGCCCCGGCCTACAGCCCGCAAGAGCTTCAGGCCGCGATGCAGATCGCTGGCGTCGCCAGCAAGGCGGCGACGGAACGTGAAAAGGCCGCTCCCAAGAGCGATTCGATGCTGCAAAACTAACCCCGCGACTCCACCACGGGCGTTTCGATCCTCAGCCCACGGGCGAATGCCCGTGGGCTTGTCTTTTGGGGCAAGGACCGCCCCCATGGGCTGCCCCGGCCCTGACACGCGGGCCCCCCTCGCGGCCCTACTTCGGCATCGATTCATATTTCATGGGCGAGTTCATCAGGGCGATCACGTCGTCCGGATGGCTCGAACGGCCGATCCGTTTCGGTTGCTCGCCCTGGGAGCGGAGGATCGTCACGCGTTCATACGGCGGCTTCAAAGGAATGAGCCCGAAGCTCTTGTCGGCCGTCGCATGCCGGATGGCCCGCTCGGCGCCGGCGCGGATCATCTCTCGCGCCCGCTCGGGCTGGAAGTGGATCGCCCCGAGGTTGCGTTTGGCGTACGCGGCGGCGTCACACTCATCGCCCCGGCCCGGCGTCGTCCCGCGTTTGACGGCCACCGTTTCGATCCCCGGGACCAACGCTTGAGCTTCTTGGGTAAAGGCCAGATCGCCGGAGCCGAAGATCGTCCGCACGCCCAACTGGCTGGCGCACAAGGCCACCTCCCCGAACTCTCCCACCGGCCGGCCGTTAATCGTCGTCTCGAACACGGCGAAGGCACCGGTGTGGGCAAGATGGGCGTGTTCGGCGCGTGCCATCGCGTGCTGCCCAACCCAGGCGGCGAACTCAAAGCTTTGGTCGAGATTGAAGGGGTAAGGAGGCGGCGCCCAGTTGCGGGCCAGTTGCGCCCGTGCGTCGAGCAGCTTGGGGTTGATCGCGCCGTGACCATGGCCATCGGCGACAAGGAATTCCGTGGTCCCGCCGCGAGCGAAGCCTTCGATGGCCGCGTTCACTTCCAGGGTCAAGAACTCCTTGCCCAGTTCGTAGTAGCGTGACTCGGGCTTGCACCAGTTCTCCGAATCCAACACGCCCGCCACGCCCTCAAGATCGGTCATGATGTAGACCCGTTTCCTGCGGCTCTCCTCGGCCGCCTGGCCCGTCGCGGCCGTGGCGATCCAGTAGCCGATCCCGATCCCAGCGCCGATTCTCAGAAAATCACGTCGATTGTTTCGGTGGGCCATGAGAGAGACTCCTGCGTGTGAGGAAGGTGGACGTGGCCTTATTCTACTTGCGGGCAAGACGCCCCGCCAATGGTTTGGGCGTCACACGTCCGCCGCGAGAAAGTCACGCTGATTCTGGTATGCGGATTGCGTTAACCAAGATCGGTGGGGAAATGTTGTTCCCTATCTGGACGGGCAATCCGGGCAAATCATAGTCCACAACTGGACATGCCCCCGAGGACCTGACACAGGGGGCGGTCAATGAGAACCATTGCGATCGGCGTGGGCAGCCTCCTGGCCTTGGCGATGCTGGGATTCGCGATCTGGCTCCTCCTGCGCCCCGTTGGCCCACCGTCTCCTCAGCCTTTACCTGGCACTCGTTCCGGCGGTCCCGAACCGGCTACCAACGGCAGAACATCTTCGGGGCAAGGGACGCAGGACCACCAAACCTTTCCGGCCGGCGCGGAACCGCCAGGTCCACGACCGCCCATGTCCCCGCCCTCTCCTCCGTCTCCGCCGACCAGCGGCGACCAGCCCCAACTGGCCAATAGCGCCCCTCGCCCGCCCGAAGGCAGCCACACCGCTCCCGGGGCTCAGGTTTCTGCCACGAACCGAAGCGGCGGCCGAGGGGCGGCCGGGACGCCACCGAGCCCAGGGCCAGGTCCATCGCAGGCAGCAGCCAAGGCCAGGGCCCAATCAGGTACCACGCCCGGCCCGCCACTCGGCCTGGGTGAGCGGCCTCGCACCTATTGGGGCAAGAACGGTGGCACACGCCCCGGCCTGGGGCTCGGTGCCGCAGGAGGCGAAGGCGTCAGCCCTCGTACCGCCGCTCGTATCCCTCTGCCCTATCTGGACGCGCAGCCTGGAGTCAGCGGCCAGCGATTCCCAGGAGAGGCGTTGACCGACGGCGAACAACGCTCTCTTGGCCGACTGCCTGGCGACGTCTGGCGCTATCGTTGGTTTGACAACCGCTGGTGGTACTGGACGCCCGAGAACCGCTGGGTCTACTTCGACAACTGCCAATGGCAACCGTGGCCTGTCGTTTGCTGGCCACGTTGAGGCCTCAATCGTCCGTGGCACGCTCAGGCTCGAATTGTGGCCAGGGGATTGCGGGGGGCCTTGTTTTGGCTATCTTGGAGGTGACGGCAGGACCGCCGCCAGTCCTTTCGACGCCACTGGAGTGTCTGCGATGAGCATGACTGCCACCAAAACCGAATCCGCCGTGTCGTCCGAATTGGGCGTTCGCCCGAAGGCCAGCGGCCGATTGATGTCGCTGGACGCCTTGCGCGGATTCGACATGATTTGGATCCTGGGGGCGGGAGGGATCGTGGTCCAGTTGGCCAAGCTCAGCGATTCGGCGATCCTCAAAGAACTTGGCAACCAGATGCAGCACAAGCCTTGGGACGGATTCGCCTTTGAGGATCTGATCTTTCCGATGTTCGTGTTCATCGCCGGGGTGTCGTTGGTGTTCTCGTTGACCAAGCAGATCGAGACCCGGGGGCGAAGTGCGGCGATCCGGCGGATCATCAGCCGCGCGATTCCGCTCTTCCTGCTAGGCA
>JBDKTH010000539.1:0-10893 GCA_039680305.1 Thermoguttaceae bacterium
TTGCCTTGGCCGTCGACCCGCTGCTCCAGCCAGTCCATGCCGTAGCCGTGGCCGTTGCCGGCGATGATGTCATTGAGCCCGTCGCCGTTGACGTCGGTGACGACCATGGGAAGCGAAGCCCGGAACGGAATCTCGTAGTCGTGATGGAAACGCCACGGTTCCTCGGCGGGCTTCGCCGGCGCTTCGTACCAGCCGTGTTTGGAGAGCACGTCCACGCGGCCATCGCCGTTGATGTCGCCCACGCCGGCGCCGTGGTCGTCGGCCTCGGCAGCGATCACATGCTTGACGAGCCATGGCTCCTTGTCGATCGATTCAAGCCAGGCGATCGGTTCGACCCGGGCCACGGAGCCTTCCCCCTCGGCCCCGCCGTACCTGCGGAAGTGGTTCATGAGGAGGTCCACGCGGCCGTCGCCGTTGAGGTCGGCCGGCAGGAGCCCCTCGATAAAAGGCGAGGTATGGACGCGACGGGCCTTCCACGGGCCGCCGCGCGGGCCGGGGTTCTCGTACCACAGCACGCCGGCGATGTCGGGCTGGTAGCCGGAGTTCACCACGTCGATCCAGCCATCGCGGTTCACGTCCAGCGCCGCTTCGTGACAATGGGTGTGGGTGAAATGGCGTTGTTTGGCGCCGTCGAAGTAGGAAGCATGCTTCGTCCACTTGGGCGCTTCGTACCAGCTCACACCGCAGGTGATGTCGAGCCGGCCGTCGCCGTTGACGTCGGCCAGCGAGCACGACTCGTTGAACGGGCCGTACCAGTAGCTGCCGCTGGCCGGATTGTGCACCGGGCCGTCGATCTTGATGGGCCGGAAGACGGGCTCGGCCGGAGTGACGACGGGCGGGGGCAATGCGGAAATCACGCCATCGTCGGGCACCGCTTTGTTGGCGGTCCAGAGGATGGCGTTGATCACGGCTTTGCGCAGGTCTTCGATCTGCCAGATGCTGTGCTTGTGCCCGCCGATCAAGGCAAAGCCCCGTCCGCCGTTCTCACGCTGCCAGGCCCAGGCCCAGAGCGGTTCGCCCGGCTTGCCGGGGAACGGCAGGATCGGCGCAAAGCCCGGGCTGTCGGACAGGAGGCGTTCGGGCGTCTTGTACTCGTCCTCAGGCATTTCGAACGGCTTCAGGCCGCGGCAGATCGGATGGGTGGCTTGCTTCGACCAGTCGGCAACGCGCAGCGGTTGGCCGATCGGTCGCGGCGGATTCTCGTAGTCCTTGAACCCGCCGATCCACGGAAGGAACGTTTCGTTGCCGATCTTCGACGACAGATTGAGCGTCCAGTGGATGACTACCAGCCCGCAGCCTCGCTCCATTTGCCGCTGGAGCGCGGCCATGTGGTTGCCCGACACGAGCGGATGCTCCCGGCCCTTGCTGCCGCCGTCGCTGAAGAGGACGATCGTGTCGGCGTCGTCGAGCGTTTTTTCGTCTTGCGGCCAGCCGTTGGTGTGAAACTCGGCGATCACATGGCGGACGTTCAAGCCGGTGTCGAGGCAGTGCCGCAAGAGATTCAGGCCTTTTTCGTATTCATGCTCGCCCGGGGCGTGGCTCTTCACGCCGGCCAGGAAGACGACTTTCGTGTCCTTGGCCGAGGCCCCTGAAGGCCAGAGGGGCGCAAGACTCATCACTCCTACGAGACAGAAGATCGACGCGTGTTTGATCATGGATGGCACCTCCGCAGGTTGGGCGGGAATCGTCCGCGGCCGCTGATTCATGCCCGTCGGCATGCATCACCATACCGGTGAGTATTGATGACCATACTACCAAGTATGGAACGGGTGTCAAGAGGCAAGTTCGCAGAACTTCTGTGGACAGGCCACGAAGCGTTGGGTGGCATGCCGTCACGCGGCGTAGCGACGGGTCGGCATGTTTGTCGGTCCACGGAACATGCCGACCCGCGGCTTCGCCGCGTGACGGCATGCCACCCAATTCGCACGTCGTGTGGGCTAGGAAGAGAGAGAGGTCCCCACGGACGGTACGCCGGAGGCGACGGCCACGACGCGCATCAGGCCCTCGAACACCTGGTCGCAGTGCTCCGGGGTGCAGATGCCCGGGTCGAAGGCGGCCCGCTGCTTGATCCCGTCGATGGCGGCCACCATCCACTCGACGGCCGCACGCGGATTGGCGACGTGGACCTGGCCCCGGGCGCAGGCGGCTTCGAGCAGGCGGGTGTACTGGTCGCAGACCGTCCGGTAGAACCTGGCCCGCACGGCCAGCACGTCGCGGTCCTGCAGGGAAAGGGCGAGGACTTCGCTGGTGAACACGCGGTTCGGGCGGTCGAAGAGGCAGCTTTGGACCGAGGCACGCACGACGCGTTCGAATTGGCCGAGGGGATCGTCATCCACGGCGACGGCGGCGTCGGTCCGCTCTTGCCACTGACGATAGTAGTGGTCGCAGGCGGCGAGGATGACCTCTTTTTTCGACTTGTAGTGCCAGTAGAGGCTCCCTTTAGTGACGCCGGCATTGGCCGCCACCTCGTCGAGGCTGACGTTCTTGATGCCCCGTTTGGCAAACAACTGAAAGGCACTCTTGGCCAATTTCTGCCGCATTTGCGGGGTCGCCACCGGCATCCCACGACTCCTTCCACCACAATTTTCACGCCACACCGTTAGTATACCCACCAGGATGGATGAGGCAAGCGAGGCCTACGGCGAAGGAGGAAGGAGGAAGGACTAAGGACTAAGGACTAAGGACTAAGGACTAAGGACTAAGGACTAAGGACTAAGGACGAAGGACGAAGGACGAAGGACGAAGGACGAAGGACGAAGGAAGGACGAAGGAAGAAGGCCCAAATGGCGAAGGAATGCCTGAAGTACGAAGCACGAAGGGGCTTGCGCCGTGTCGCTTTGGTCATTCGTGCTTCGTCCTTCCTTCGTCCTTCGTCCTTAGTACTTCCTCCTTCGTCCCCCCCGTTCTCCCCCATTGCCGGTCACGGCAGAGTGGCTGTTGGATGGGGGCCGAGGTGGGGCGGTGAGGGGTTTGCGGATTGTGCGTGGGACGAAGGCCACAGGACGGGAAAAGACTGTGGCAAAAAGTCCCCATGTTGCCAAATCGCATGCTAGCCTTCCAATGGTGCGATGTTGCGCGACCGATCGATGGCACGCGCCTGCCAAGGCGCAGAGGACGACCATGTTGGGTTCGAGAAGGCAGTGGAGGCCCGCTTCTGTTGGGCTGATACTCTGCGCCCTGGTCGTCTCCGGTTGTGCGTCGTGGCGCGTGCCACGCATCGATCCGAGCGGCGAGCGGCTCTTCGTGCTCGATGAGGCCCCGGCGGCGCCTGTGGTCATAGGGGCCCCGGTGGCCGCGGTGCCGATGACGCCGGTCGCCACGCCCGACCCGGTGGCCAGCGGCGCCGGACCGATCGTCTATGCCCCGATGCCGGCGGCTCCCACCGTGGCCCCTGCTCCGGTCGTTGTGGGCGATGGGAGGCAACTGGTGCTCCATCCCCTGACGACCGTGGCCCCGGTGGGAAGCGAGGTCGTGGTGCTGGCCGGGGTCGTCGGGCCGGACCAGTACCTGCGCACCAATCAACGGATCGAGTGGCTCCTCGACCCGGCCGGCGTGGGCTTCTTCATCGATCTGAACCGTCGGACCTTTACCGACTGGCTGGTGCTGGACGCCAATTATCCGAAAAAGATCAGCAACACCTATGCGATTGGCAGCACCTCGCGGCATACGCTGCAGTTGACCCGGGGAACGGCCAATCCGGCCGACGACGTGCAGGTGCTGGCCGGCCAGGCGTGGATCTCGGTCTCGTCGGCCATAGAAGGGACGAGCTACGTGACGGCGATGTCGCCGTGTTTGGGGGGCTGGGAGGGACGCAAGCAAGTGTCGGTGATCCATTGGGTCGATGGCCAATGGGTCTTCCCGCCGCCGGCGATCAACGCGGCCGGCTCGCGCCACACGCTCACGACGACCGTGATGCGTCAGTCGAACCAGGCGCCCTGCAACGGCTGGCTGGTGCGCTATCAGATCCTGGATGGTCCGCCGGCGGGCTTTGCCCCGAATGGAACGCCGGAAATCGAGGTGCCGACCAACGGGGCCGGACAGGCCTGCGTCGAGATTTTCCAAAAGCAACCGGTGGCCGGCACCAATCGCATCAGCATCCAGGTTATCCGGCCGGCCAGCACTAGCGGCGGTCGCGGCCAGCCCCTGGTGATTGGCAGCGGCAGCACGATGGCCACCTGGTCGGCCCCGGGCGTGGCGGTCCGCAAACGCGGGCCGGCCGTCGCCTCGCTTGGTGCCACGGTCACTTATCAGATCGAGGTCTCCAACTCGGGCGATCTAGCGGCCGAAGACGTGTCGGTCGTCGACACCTTGCCGCAGGGGCTGTCGCTGCTGTCCAGTAATCCCACTTGCCAAGCCGCCGGCGGAACCCTCCGCTGGCAGTTGGGGCGACTCGGGCCCGCAGAAACGCGACGGCTGGAGGTCAGTTGCCGCGCCGATCGGCAGGGGAGTCTCAGCAGTTGTGTCGAAGTGAGCGCCCGAGGGGGACTCAAGGGACGCGATTGCGCAACCATGAACGTGTCGGCGGCCAGCGCGTCGCCGAGCCTGCCGACGGGCACTCCGACGCCGGGCAGCCCGACGACGGCGGTTTCCGTGCAAATCCTGGGGCCGGATCGGGCGGACGTCGGCACCGAAGCCAAATTCTACATCGACATTACCAACCGTGGCCGCGTGCCGCTCAGCGGCCTGCTGGTGAAAGACCGCTTTGATCCGGGATTGAGGCATGCCGAGGCCGAAAGCCCCATCGAGAAGGAATTGGGAACGTTGGCTCCGAGCCAATCGCAACGGATCGGGGTGTCGCTCCTGGTGACCAAACCGGGAAGGCATTGCCAGACGGTGGAGCTCACCGACAGCCGTCGGAATCTGCTGGCATCGGCCCAGGCGTGCGTGACGGGCGTCGGAACGGGCACGCCATCGGCGCAACCGAAGCCGTCCAGCCCGACCCCGGCGCAATCGAAACCGGCGCAATCGAATCCGGCCAAACCGGCTGAGCCGTCGTCCAAACCGGCCCCCACGCCAGCGGCTCCGAGTTTCCCCACGACGCCGTACTCCCGGCCGACGCCGGGGGCCAGCGTGCCCATTCCCCGGCCGTCGGACGCGAGCAAGCCGTCGGCCAAAGCGGCCACGGTGACGTTGAAGGTGCGCGGCCCGGTCGCACGGACGGTGGGAGAGACGGCCGAGTTCGGCTTTGAAGTGGCGAACCCTGGGCTGGAACCGCTCCGGAACCTGAAGGTGGTCGCCCGCTTGGATCAGAAACTCGACCCGACCCAGGCCACCGACGGGAGCCGGTGGGAAGGCGATGCGATGGTCTGGACGATTGACGTCTTGGCCCCGGGCAAGCCGGTCGGCTACCAGATCCACGCGCGCACCGCGGTGCCTGTGGAGCAGGCGTGCCTGCAAGTCACGGTTCGGGACGACCGAGGCACCCTGGCCCAGGATCAGGCCTGTGTGCAGATCCGGCCTACCCCGGGAACCGTCCGACCCTCGGGCTTGTCGTTGAAGGTCCTGGATCGGCACGATCCGATCACCGT
Organism: Thermoguttaceae bacterium; assembly: GCA_039680305.1. Classification (GTDB taxonomy): domain Bacteria; phylum Planctomycetota; class Planctomycetia; order Pirellulales; family Thermoguttaceae; genus JBDKTH01. Next base: position 5,529 of record JBDKTH010000539.1, read on the forward strand.
GGGCAAGGAGTTGACATACGATATCGAGGTCGTCAACACGGGGACGCGTGCGGAAACCAACATCATCCTGCTGGTCGACGTGCCGCCGGAGATGGCCCCCGTGCGGCTCCAGACCACCGGTCCGGCCGCCTACACCATCGAAGGCCGACTCGTCCGCTTCAGCCCGGTGCCCCAACTCGACATAGGCCGGACGCTCACTTACCGCGTGCGTGTCCTGGCCGAGAAGGATGGCGTCGCCTTCCTGCGGGCTCAGGTTACCAGCCAGGGACTCGATCAGCCGATCATGGGCGAGCAGAAGACAACGATAGCGAAGTAGGCGGTTGTGGTGTAGACGCGAGCGCCTGCCTTCCTCCGGTCGCAAGCGACCGGGCTAAACAAAGACTTGCGTCAACCGATTGAACGGTATTGCGGCCACCTCACGCGAACGTCTCCTCCGAACCCTGAACCCTGAACCCTGAACCCTTCCTCAACTGTGCCCCGCTTTGTAGTTCTCGAACACGACAGCCCCCAGGGGCGTCACTGGGATTTCATGTTGGAACACGGGGCGTCGCTGGCCACCTGGGCCTTGCCGCAGGCACCCGACACGGCGGCGGAAATGACGGCCCCGCGGTTGCCCGACCATCGCCGGGCCTATCTCGACTACGAAGGGCCGGTCTCCGGCGGCCGAGGCACCGTCAGCCGATGGGACCAGGGCACCTACCGCACGGAGCATCAGACGGACGACCAGTGGATCGTGACGCTCCACGGGCAGCGGCTGCGGGGGCGCGTCGTGCTGGATCGCTTGCCGGGCGAAGAGAACTCATGGCGGTTTGCGTTGGTCGCTCCGCCGACGTCGTAGCGTTGGATTCCACCCATCAGGAAACGCCCTCCGTGGCGTTCCGGACGTTGAGGAACAGGCTACGAGGATCGGGAAGATCCGACATCGTGGCTACAGCGTCCACGGCTTGCGCATGGGGCGGCTCGTCATTGCGCGAGCCTTGTCGCTGCCGGCGACAAGCTTTTGGTCGTTGGGGTCCCAGGTGATCGTCTCGCCCGTGCGAACGGCGATGTCGCACAGGTGGCTGAAGATATCGCTTCGCACGGATTCCTGCACGCTGGTGACCGTTGCCTTGGGGTCGTTCTTGGCCACTGCCTGGATGAAGTTGGCCATGTGATCGCGGCTCACCTTCAGGCGGTTCTCCGTCGGGCCGAGATCGGCTTGGAGGAGTTTGGGATCGCTGGCCATGGTCAACTTGGGATGCCGGGCGACCTGGATCCAACCGCCTTCGCCAATGAACCGGGTTCGATCGGTGCCGGGCCGGAACGTGAGTTCGACGACGCCCAGCTTGGCCTTGATCTCCCAGTTGTAGACGGTGTTATAGAGGCCCTCGGTCGGCACGATGCCCTTGCCTTGGACGGTGATCGGCCCGCTCAGGTCGGCGTCCGAACCCCAGACCATGATGTCCAAGGGATGGGCTCCCCAGCCGGCCAGATAGCCGATCGACTGATCGTAGATCCAATAGGTCCCCGGCGGCTTGCAGCGGTCGGCGGTAAACGACGTTTCGGGCGCCGGCCCCAGCCACATGGCGAAGTCGAAGCCACTGGGCACGGAAACCGGGGCGGTCGAGCCGCCAGAGCCGCCGTTGGGCGCGTCGACCTCGATAGCCGTGAGCTTGCCGATCGCTCCGCGGCGGACCAGTTCACACCCTTTGAAGCAGTGGGCCATGCTGCGCTGCTGCGTGCCATACTGGAACACGCGGCCCTTCTCGGCAATCAGCTTCTGGCAGGCGAGGTTCTGCTCGATCGAAAGCCCGAGGGGCTTTTCGACATACACGTGCTTGCCCGCCCGGGCGGCCAGGAGGCAGATCGGCACATGCCAATGGTCGGGCGTAGCGATGATCACCGCATCGATGTCGTCGCGGGCCAACAGTTCGCGGAAATCTTGATAGGCCTTCCCGTTGCACGCGGCCGCCAGCGGCTCGCGGCGATCGCGATAGCAGTCGGCGACGGCGACGCTCTGGGCCTGGGCGACCCTGCGGGTCTCGGCGAACAGGGATCGGCCGCGTCCCCCCACGCCGATGTGGCCGACCGTGATCCGCTCACTGGCAGGCGGCGTTTCGGCATTGCCCAAGGCACTGGACGTGATGACGTAGGGGGCCGCCGTGGCGGTTGCCAGGGCGCCAGCGGTCTGGAGAAACCTGCGGCGGTCGATCGCGCGTACGCACATGATCTCGTCTCCCTATGCTGCGAGGAACGGATCCGATTCGCCTTTCATGCGGGAAGCGTCCGGGGTGAAAGAATTCAAACTTCCCGGACTCTCGGAAATCCGCGGCTCAATATAGCATGGGAGCGGGGGACGCGTGCGTTCAAAGTTGTTCAGTGGCAAATTTCGCACAAGCCGCCGTGGCTCTGAGAGTCTGTCCGGAAAGCGGTCCTCTGGGCTACCCTCGCCCGCGCAGCGGGAGAGGGTGGCGAGGAACGAGCCGGGTGAGGGCCGTTGGAAATATCGAGAAACCAGAGCTTTCCCTCCTCCACCCTCACCCCCGGCCCCTCTCCCGCTGTTCGGGCGAGGGGAGCCTTTCCGGACAGACTCTGAGTTCCGTTGTCTGACTGGGGTTCAGCAATTGCGGCGGCGTTAGCGCTGCTGCTTGCCGAAGATGCCGGTGGCGTACCAGATGCCGTTGGGGCCACGTTTCATGTCGTAGCCATAGACCTGATGGGGCTGGCTGACCGCGCCCCAGTGGCCGGGCGACGTGCGCCAGCAGCGGACGCATTCGATGGCCGCCTGGAGCAAGCCCTCGCCGGGCCAACTCTCGGCGCAGACCTCACTGGCCAGCAAGCCGAAGGGCAAGAGGTTGTTGATCCGATGAAAGCGGGTCTCCCAGAAGTGGTGCCCCTGACGTCCGATGCTCGCCTGATAGTCGGCACTGCCATGCGCCTCGCTGACGAGATGGGGGTCCAGGGTCCCGTTGGCACTGGCCGGCCGTTCAGGATGGATCCGCACGGCGTAGATCAAGGTCCGCTGGGTGAGCGTGCCCGGCGGCAGGTCGAGGATCACGGCCATCTCGCGGGGTGTGTATTGGAATCGTTCGAGAAACGGGAACGTGCTGACGACGCACCCGTAGTACGGCGCATCCTTGTGGGTGAAGTCGAGGATCGCCAGACCGGGCTTGCCGAGCATTTCGGCAAAGGCCCGATGCTGGATCAGTTCGATGTCCTGGTTTTCGCCCCGGATCTTGGTGTCGACCGGCAGCTTGACCCGAACGAAACCCTGCAACTTGGCGGCGATTTGCGGGTCGGACAGGGTCTGGGCCTCGAATTGGGTGCAGCGAGGATCGTTGGCCGTGAAGAAGACGAGCAGCATTTTGGCGTCTCGCTTTGCCGCCGCAGTGGCATCCGCATAGTCGGTCAACCATGCCACAGGTGCCGCCTGTACGTACTGTGCCAAGGATACCGCCTGTGCGGCGTTTGCAGGTTTTGCCGGACTCGACCGGGGGCCGAAATCCGCGGCCGTGTATTGCCGACCTTCCTTCAAAGGAAAACAACTCACAACCTGTCCATTCAGCCGAGATTCTTGATGCGTCAGGTCGATCACGGCCACACCGGGCCGACGCCCCAGGGCCGCATAGGCCGGATGTTCCACGAGGACGACGGGTTTGCCTTGGACTTGGATGCGGGCGTCCAACGGAACCTTGAGGGCGACGGCGGCCCGGAGGATCGTCTGGATCGCCGGATCGGCCAGGGCCCCGGCCTCAAAGCGACGGCAGAGGTCACTGCCGGCCGGATCGAAGAAGTAAATGACGAGCAGTTTGCCTTGGCGCTCGGCCGTGGCCATCGCCGAGGCGTAGTCGGTTGTCCAGAAGTCCTTGGTCGCCGTGGCGGCCGGCACCGCCCAGGCGGAGTGTCCAAACCCGGCTCCTAAGGCGTAGGCAAAACACAGCGCAAAAACAGCAAGAGAAAGTCGTCGAGACATCGTCACGCTCCTGTGAGACACGGATCCAGGAATTGATCCCGTCAGATCAAAGCTAAGTATCATCCATGGCGGGATTTACCGAGGTTCCGCTCCTCGGGGCGAGCGAATATGAGCTCCACGGGGCCAAGCCATACGGCCCGGTCAGTGGCGACGCGAAGGCGACAAGACTCTATGTGTAATTGGTGGGATAGTAAAAATCAAACGGTTAGGCGAAATTTATCGTCTGGGCGAGACTTTGCGAGGGGGTTACACTTAACCGCACGCACTCGCGGCAGGTCTTGTCCCGGCGGTCGTTCGCGAGTGAGCGACACCGCCCCACCCGAGTCAAATGGAGGAAACAACATGGCTGGCTTCCGCTTGTGGATCACCCTGGTGAGTATGGTGGGGTTTTTGCCAATCTGCGTTGTCACTAACGCCCAGGAGCCGCCGCCCCCCGCCCCCCCTGCACCGCAGGTCGTGATCGAAGCGGCGCCGTCGGTCGTGGCCCAGCCGGTAGCTCCCGTCGTTACGGAGCCGGCGGGACAAGTCGTCAGTGAGCTAGCGGTTCCGGTCGCCGCCGCCCCTCAAATGCCAGCCGTGTCCGCTCCGCCGGCCGACCAGCTTCCGGCGATGGCGCGGGCGGCCAAGGGGACGTTTGTCCCGCGAACCAAGGCCGACTTAGAGCAGGCCCGCGTCCGGCTGCAGGAAGCCCTCAAGGCTCTCGATGCGCGTCTCCAGACGGCCGGTTCCGAAGCGGCCGATTGGCGCAAGTACCTGATGTGGGACGAACTCCAGAAGCAACTGGCCCGGCCGGAAGGCCCGGAGTTGGCCGAGTTGGATAAGGTGTACGCCCGCCTGGCTGGCGGCCATGAAGGGTTGGAACTGATTTGGTTCGCCGAGGCCCGCGATGCCCTGCGTCAGTACCTTGTCACCGCTCGGGCGATCGACGACAAGAGCCTGCCCGAGGAGTACAAGAAGCTCCTCGATGAGCTGGCCAAACACCTCGAAGCGTATTTGCAGAAGCCGTCGCCCGACGAGGCCAGCGCGATTGCCGCGGGCGTCGACTGGCTCGAATCGGCCGGTCAGGCCAAGGAACTGGTGCAAGCGATCCGCGCCAATTTCGCGTGCCCCAATCTGCACGCGCAGGCCTCGGGCGAACTGATCGCGGCCGCCATGGCCCGGTCGATCGATGAAATCCAGCCGATCGAAGATTGCATCCTTGAAGTGGCCATTTGCGGCACAGGGCATGCCCGCGGACAGGCGAGCGCCCGACTGGTCCCCAATTCCGAGCGAGCCCAGATCGACATCGTGTTTGCGGGTACCGTGAACTCCAAGACGGTGGGGTACGCCGAACGCAACGTGCAGGTCTTCTCCACCGGCATCACTCAGCTCACCACCCGCAAGCCGGTCTTCTTTGAGCCGGAACGGATTTGG
>JBDKTH010001221.1:0-7335 GCA_039680305.1 Thermoguttaceae bacterium
AGGCCAATCCCCCGCCAAACTCGGCGAGGGCCGCCAGGGCCAGGAGAAACCCGGGGACCGGCGACTCCGGCCCCATCCAGCCCCACGCGTTCTGAATCTTCGGCCAGCCGTGAAGCACAAACGCCGCTCCCACCACCAAACGAAGCAAGAGAAGTCCCACCGATCCCAGTCGCCCAACCGTGTCCGTATAGAACCAGTGTCGCATGGAGGTTCTCCTTTCTGCTCGCACCTTGAGAACGTTTTGGGTCGACATGTCGTTCTTCTTCTCGAACATGGGAATCCTACTCCTGCCGACAAGATCCGTTGCGGCCGACCGTCGGATCGCCTGGCCCATCCGCCCCCCCTTCAACGAGGGAGTAACCTGACCTTGACAATCGGCCAGAGCTTTTGTATAGTCTTGGACAAGGGGCGGTTGACGGTCGCTGAATTTTGGATCGCTGCCCCATGAACGATCAGGACAAGAGCAAAGCGCAACTCATCGCCGAACTGGAGGCCTCCCGACGCCGGATCAAGGAGTTGGAGGCTTCTAGCAATGACAGCAAAACGATCGAGTCGCTGTTACGGCAGAGTCACGATGAGCTTCGTGCTACCTACGATGGCATGGTGGACGGGCTCTTGATCGCCGACGTGGAGACGAAACGATTCGTTCGCGTCAATGCGTCGATCTGTCGCATGCTGGGCTACTCGGAGAAGGAACTCCTGGCCCGGTCGGTCATGGACATCCATCCGCGAGAAGACTTGCCGGACGAACTGGAACGCTTCCAGGCCCAGGCCGAAGGGCGTTTGTTGATCAACGAGGATCGCTCCGTCCTCAGGAAGGATGGGAGCGTCTTCTACGCGGACATCGCGAGCAAGCAGGTTGTCTACCATGGCCGCCCTTGCCTATTCGGGGTCTTTCGAGACATCACCGAACGCAAACAGGCCCAGGAGGCCCTTCGCGCCAGCGAGGAGCGGTTCCGTGTGATTTTCGAAGAGGCGCCGGTGGGCATGGTCATCAGCCTCGAAGACGGCCTCATAACCAGGGTCAACCGCGTCCTTTGTCGGATCAGCGGCTACGCTCCGGAGGAACTGGTCGGGCGATATATCCGTGACATGCCCCATCCCGAAGATCGAGAACTCAATCTGCCGATGCTCACCAAGCTCCTCGCCGGGGAGATCTCCAGTTTCTCCTTGGAGAGGCGGTACGTCGGGAAGGGAGGGCGGGTATTCTGGGCGCAGGCCACGACCGCTGCGGTCCGCACGCCCGACGGGAAGCTCGCCTTTGCCCTGGGCATCGTGGAAGACATCACGGAACGGAGGAATGCCCAGGCGGCTCTAGAACGCGAGCGGCAGACGCTTCGTCGCCTTCTCCAGTCCAGCGACCACGAACGGCAACTAATCGCCTATGAGATCCACGACGGTCTGGCCCAGCAGTTAGCGGCGGCGATCATGCAACTGCAGACATCGGAGCATTTGAAGAAACGCCAGCCCGCCAACGCGAAGACGGCTTACGAGGCTGGGGTTCAGATGCTTCGGCAGGCCCACGCCGAAGCCCGGCGTCTGATTAGCGGCGTGCGGCCGCCGATCCTCGATGAGTCCGGGATCGCCGCAGCCATCGCTCACCTGGTGCATGATCAAAGAAGCCAGGGCCCGCAGATCGAATTCGAGAGCCGAATCGCTTTTGACCGCCTCGCACCGCTTCTGGAAAACGCCATCTACCGGATCGCCCAAGAAGCCTTGACGAACGCGTGCAAGCACGGCCACAGTGAAAAGGTGAGAGTCGCCCTGGTCCAGGACAAAGATCGCGTCTGCCTGGAGGTCAAAGACTGGGGGATCGGCTTTGACGTGAATGCAGTTGGGGAGGACCGCTTCGGGCTAGAGGGGATCAAGGAACGAGTCCGGCTATTAGGCGGCCAGATGTCGCTCGAAAGCCGGGCGGGAGAAGGAACCTGTATCCGAGTGACCCTGCCAATTCTGGAGCATGACTGATTTCGACGTGGGCGTCCCCTGCAATCCTGCCAAGACATCGGGCACTCGCTGCTCGAATCGGAACATGCGGCATCGCCTGAGGCCACAACCGGTCTCACACGCCCATGGCGTAAGGGCGAACGCTGCTTGGACTTTGAGAAGCAGGCTTCCCTCCAGACCGCGCGGCGTTCCGATCGTGGCACGCAAGATGCTAAAGGAACAGTCAGATACGAATCTGGTAGAACCAAGGTGATGAAGGGAGGTGATTCGCCCGTATCGTCAGTTACCCATCGTTGATGTACCCCCTTGGGCACCCTGAACTGGAGGGCATCCCATGCTTGCTCCGCCGGAGATGTTAGTGTGAGAGGCCGGTGGTCGGCTTCTCACGATTGGATTCAGGTGATTCTTCCATTTCCAGCGTAGACAGCACCCCGCGGCCTTTGGCCAAGCGAGGTGCTGTCCGCTTTTTTGGGGTTTCCGTTTTTGTGGACTACCCCGATTCAAAAAGGTATCATCAGAAGGTACTGGGAAAGGTATCCGCACAACAGGTATCTGCCCCCGGCCCTTGGATGACCAGTCGTGGAAGAAACGCTCTTTTCGATCGCCTGCACAACCTGCCAAGCACGGCTGAAGGTCCGTAGCGAGGCTGCGATCGGAGCCATCCTGGCATGCCCCAAATGTGGGAGCATGGTGCAGATTGTGCCGCCGGCCGACTGGAAGCCCCGGCCGGCGGAACCCGTCAAGGCCGCTGCGGTCCCCGAAAAACCAACGCCCGCCCCGCTGCCGGAGCCCGATCCGGGGCATGCCGAGGCGGCGGACGAACCCGCACCACCGCCCCCTCCTCCGGCGAAGAAGCCGAAACACCCGGCCCCGCCACCGGTCGTGGCCGCCAGTGCCACGGTGCCGCCGCCTCCGCCTGTCCGGTCCATGCCTGGGGTGGAAGGCGAGACTGTGGCCGAGCCTGAGGCGATGCCGCTTTCACCGGTCGGCACATCTCCGGCCGAACTGTTCTGGCACAAATGGCTCCTGCTGGGCATGATCCCGGTGGCTAGCGTGGTGCTGATCGCCGGGATCTGGTCGATCATTCCTTCGCCGAAGGCAACGGAACCGGCCGCGGTTCCTGTGACAACTCCAACGGCCCAACCGGTTGCGACCGTGGACAAGCCCCCGGCCAAAGAGCCGGGCAAGCCGCCTGAGTCGCCGCTCGTCAAACTCAACCGGCGTTGGCTGCCTGAGGATACCCGGCTGTTGGTCAATCTGCGTCTGGCCGCGTTTGCCGGCCGCGCCGAGTTTGCCCCGGCCGTCTCGATGGTGGCGTCGGCCTGGGAGCCGTCGGTTGGGCAGGTGCTCAAGGCCTTTGGGCTTCGGCCGGAGACGGTCGAGCAGGTGACCTGGACTTCGACCAGCTTGGCCGACTGGCCCAGCCATAGCGTCGTCGTCATCCAGCTGGGTCCCAAACAGGATGCCAGCCCGCTGCGTTCCCTGGGCGAGCCGGTCCCGCTCGAGTTGGACGGGGCGCCGTGCCGACGCCTGACGCGTGGGTGGACGCATCCGTTTGCCGTGCTCGACGCCCAGACGATCGTCACCGGCCAGGAAGAATTGCTCAAGCAGTTGACCGAGGGCGAAAAGAGACTGAAGTGTGCGGCGATCGACCGGTTTCTCCGAGGAGCCGCCCCGGGAAGCGATCTGGTGGGCTTCGTCGATCTCGCTGCCGCACGCCAGACGGCCGGGCGTCTGCCAACGACGCTCATGGACGTGTGGCCAGCCGGCCGAAAGGCTTGGCACGTGCTCTGGGAATCGCCGCAATCGCTGGGGGTGACATGGCGCTGGACCGATCGGACGACGAGCGAACTGGCCCTGCTCTGCGAAGGGGAAACGGCCGCCGCTCAGGTACAGGCCGCCATCAGTGAACTGGTCACCGCCGCCAAGCCCGCCCTGAACGCACGGCTCCAATCGCCGGCCCAGAAACCCGGCTCTGGGCAGTACGACCTGTTGCTCAAGCAGACAATAGCCGTGCTGCAAGCCACCCGTTGGCAAGCAGGCGAGGGGACAGTCTGGGTGCGGACCGATTGGGGCCCGACCTCGGCCGAATTGCTCAAAGCCATCGTCGACAGTCGGCCGGCGATCGAGGCCGATTGGCTGCAGGTCGCCTTGAGCGCGAGTGAAACCAATGCCCGCCAGCTCTGGGCCGGACTCGACGGCTATCGGCAGGCGGAAGGCAACTTCCCCCAGGGCGCCAACGGCGGTGCCCTGTTGCCGCCAGAGACCCGGCTCAGTTGGATCGCCACCCTCTTGCCGTACTATGGCCATCGCGACTGGCACGGGGAATTGCAGTTCGGCTACTCGTGGAACAGCCATCAGAATCGCCAGGTCACGCGCCGTCCCTTGGAACCGGCGATCAACCCGTCCCTGGGGCCTGGCGTCACCGAGGCCGGTTTCCCCGTGACCCATTTTGTCGGACTCGCCGGGGTCGGCGCCGACGCGGCCGAGCTAAAGCCGGACGATCCCCGGGCCGGCGTGTTCGGGTTCAATCGGACGACCCGCCCCCAAGAGATCGCCGACGGCGCATCGAACACGATCGCCACGGTCGGCGTTGCGCAGCGATTGGGTGCGTGGGCCGCCGGCGGCGACGCCACGGTGCGGGCCTTTACCAAGCAGCCCTACGTGAACGGCCCGGACGGCTTTGGCACGGGCCAGCCGAACGGAATGCTCGTGGGGATGGCCGATGGAGCGGTCCGCTTTGTGTCCAAGGACGTGGATCCGACGGTGCTTGAACAACTGGCCACGACCCGCGGCAAGGAGACCGTCACGGTCGCGGCCCTCGGCACAAAACCGACCGCCGAGCCCGCCCTGGCGGCCAAGCCCGCCGCACCGGAGACCGCGACGGCAGAAGAGAAGACCGTGCCGACCCCGCAGAAGCCTGCGGACAAAATGCCTGCTCCGGTCCAGCCCGTGGCCAAAGGCCCCCAGGTGCCGGCGGTCGACGTCGAAGCCCAGTTGGCGGCCCCGGTCGGCGCATTGAACATCCCCGGCATCTCTCTGCGGGGCGCCATCCAACTGGTCTCGCAGATGAGCGGAGTGCCGATCACGCTGGACCTGGACGCCTTTGCCCAATTGGGCGTGACGCTTGACGACCAGGTGGAAATCAAGCTCTCGAAAACCACGCTGAAGACCGTGCTGGAAACGATCGTCTCCAGCAAGCGACTGGCGTTCACCGTGGAGCAGGGCCAGATCTTGGTCACCGCCCCCGCCGCGGATCGCAACACGCTCAAGCAGTTCCGCTACACAGTGGCGGACCTGACCGCGAAGCATCCGGACTCGGCGGCCGAACTGGTCGGCATGGTCGAAAAGCTCGTCGCCCCCGACTCCTGGAAAGCGGCCGGCGGTCGAGGCACGATCCAGGCCGATGGCGACGCGCTGGTCGTCGTGCAAACGGCGGCCGTTCACGAGCAACTGCTAGCGTTCTGCGAGAAGCTCCGCGTGGCTCGGGGCAGGCCGCTGCAAAGCCACTATGATCCGTCGCGATTCGCCCTGGCCACGAAGACGGCTCAAGCGCGGGCCAAGCTCGACCACCCCCTGACGCTGAACTTCGCCGAGCCGACGCCCCTGGTGCGCATCGCCGCGGACCTGGAAAGACCGTCCGGCATGAGAATCCTGGTCAACTGGCTGGCCATCTGTTCTGCTGGGGGCTCGCCGCAGATCGCCGGCACCCTCAAAGCCCATGACCAGCCCCTTTCCCAGGCTTTAGACGGATTGCTCCAGCCGCTGGGACTAGTCTATCGGGTGGTCGACGCGGAGACCTTGGAGATCACCACCGCCAAGGCGAACAACGCCCGGCTGGAGTTGGAGTTCTACCCGATCGGCAAGCTGCTGGACAAAGGCCAGACGCTGGCCTCGCTCACCGAGCGGATCGTCAGCGAGGTGGCCCAGGGCTCCTGGGGCGAGGCGGGTGGCTCGGGCGTGCTGGCGTTCGACGAGCCCTCGCGGTGTCTGTTAGTCCTTCAGCCGCAACCAGTTCAGACGCTCTTGGAGGCCGCGTTGGCTCGCTGGCAAGGCGGAAAAAAGTGATTCGAACGGTTTTGCCTCTTGCTTTTTTCCTGAACTTGGTGAAAAATGGGAGCCGAAGACAAAGTTCACCCGCCAAGGTGACGATTGAGAAGAACATGAAGTCCTATCGCGCTGCTTACTATTTCTGGTTTTATTTTAGCCCGCCGGGTCGCGGGGCCGGAGATGGTTTGTAGCCCAAGGAACTCCTAGAAGACGACAAACCGAAAGCCCTGAGACCCGGAAGGATCTCAGGGCTTTTTTTATTGTCTCGCCGGTTTGCCCAACCCAAATCCCAAATCTGAAATCCCAAATCCTCAATCTGATTTCCCAAGGAGACCTCTGATGATCGTCGTGATGAAGAAGGGAGCCACCCAAGACCAGATCAAACACATGGCCACGCGGGTGGAGCAGTTGGGCCTGCGGGCACATGTCATCTATGGCACGGAGCGCACGGTGATCGCCGCGATCGGCGACAAGCGGGACGAGCACCGCACATCGCTGGAAAGCGGTCCGGGCGTGGCCGAGGTGGTGCCCATTCTCGCCCCCTACAAAGTGGCCAGCATTGAGGTCAAGCCCGAACGGACCGTCGTGCGGGTCGGCCCGCTGAGCGTCGGCAACGGTCACTTGGGCGTCATCGCCGGGCCTTGTGCGGTCGAGAATGAGGAGCAGATGGTTACCACGGCACGGGCCGTCAAGGCCGCCGGGGCCACGGCCCTGCGAGGCGGAGCCTTCAAGCCGCGGACCAGCCCTTACGCCTTCCAGGGCCTCAAGGAGGAAGGGCTGAAGATCCTCGCCACCGCCCGCGAAGAAACCGGCCTGCCGATCGTGACCGAGGTGATGGCCGGGGCCGAAGTCTCCTTGGTGGCCCGCTACGCCGACATCCTGCAGATCGGCGCCCGCAATATGCAGAACTACCGCCTGCTGGAAGAGGTCGGGGCGGCTGGCAAACCGGTCCTGCTCAAGCGCGGCGCCAGCGCGACGCTCGACGAGTTGCTCCTGGCCGCCGAATACATCCTCAACGCCGGCAATCAAAACGTCATCCTCTGCGAGCGCGGCATCCGCACGTTCGAGGCCCACACCCGCTTCACGCTTCCGCTGGCCACGGTTCCCTGGCTCCACGATCGCACACATCTTCCCGTGGTCGTCGATCCCAGCCACGGCACGGGCCACACGAGCCTCGTGCCCAGCATGGCCGCGGCCTCAGTGGCCGCCGGCGCCGACGGCCTGATCCTGGAGGTTCATCCCAGTCCCGAAACCGCGATGAGCGACGGCTACCAGTCGCTCGATTTCGAGCAGTTCGAAGCGACAATGCAACTGGTGCGCAAGGTGGCCGACGCGGTC
>JBDKTH010000736.1:0-7999 GCA_039680305.1 Thermoguttaceae bacterium
AGTTCCTCGGCCGTGCGAAAGCCCCAAAGGGCACCGACGGGATACATTCCCGCGGCGATGGCGGTCTGCATGTCGGTGTTCGTGTCGCCCAGGTAGACGAACTCGGCGGGCGGCACCTGCAGCCGGGCGGCGATCTCCAGGGCCCCGGCTGGATCGGGCTTCTTGGGCAACCGGGCCGTGGCTCCCAGGACCACCTGAAACGGCCAACGCGGCAGCAGTCTGCCCACGCAGAGCCTGGTGAACTCGTCCGGCTTGTTGGAAAAGACGGCCATGGGCACGCCGCGTGCCGCCAGGGCGTCGAGCAGTTCCGGGATGCCGTCGTAGGGCCGCGTCTTGGCGGCCCAGCGATCGGCATACTCCTGCCGCATCCGCGCGACGCAGCGGGCAAAGGTCGCTGCGTCGCGGTGCTCTTCCGGCAAGGCCCGACGCACGAGGTTTTCCACGCCGTTGCCGATGAAGTACTTATAGGCCTCCACCGGATGCTCGGCAAACCCCTGTTCGCGCAGGGCAAGGTTCGTCGAATCGGCCAGGTCGTCGAGCGTGTCGAGCAACGTGCCGTCGAGGTCGAAGAGGATTGCCTTAAAAGTCATCAGATCTGCGAATACTCGGCCGGCTTCAAGAGCAGGTTCGTGATCCCGCAGAGGACCCGCTTGTCGCTATAGTCCTCGATCGCGCGGAGCTTGAGCCAGTCGGGATCGGTGCGGAAGTTCTGCCAGCCGGCCTTTTGGGCGTCCATGCTGTCGAAGGCGAGCATGTAGGTGAGATTGGGCATCTTGGCCCCGACGATCGTCTCGCCGAAGAAGACCGGGTTCAGGCCGACGCGGCGGAAGATCTTGATCTCGCCCGCATCGTTGAACATCTCGATCTTCTTCTGGCCCGTCTTCACGCTCGGGCTCTCGTAGGTCCGCAGTTGCAGCACTCGGCCGGGGGCGGTGCTCGGCGTTTCCAGCTCGGGCATCCCTTTGAAGGCGACCATCAACGAGCTTTCCATGCGCTTAAACGCCGGCGCGGCGGCCGGGGCGTCGAGCAGTTCAGCGCCTTTGCGCACGAACTCGTCGTCGGCCAGCAGCTTTTGAACCTTGGTCGTGAGCACCTCCAGCGACTTGGACCGCAGGAGGACGTAGATCGGGCTGATGCCTTCCTGGGGATAGAACACGCCGACCGGCTTGATGCCCAGCCGGTTCAGGGCGGGGATCGCCGCATCCTTCATGTAGGCATCGAAGAGCTTTTTCTGGGCCTCGGTTTCGATCTGGTACTGCTGCAACTCGTAGTAGTCGCGAGCGCCCTGGACTTCGGCCGCGCCGCACAACTCGCTAAGCGGAGCCAATCCCATCACGCCGGAAGCGGCCAGAAATTTGCGTCGGTTCATCGCAGGATGCCTTTTCTTGTCTCTTGAGATCTTGGTTGGGAATGCCAGGTTCACGGGGAGCCCGATTCGTCGCCCCTCTGCCGATGGTCAACCGCCCGGCCTATCCCCGTAAAGTACGTGGCGACATGGGAAATGTCAAGAAACGGCCCCGGTGGGCCGAGGATTGGGTCCCAAAAGCCCCAAAAGGCTCGGGCAAGACGCGAGGGCCGTTTTGGGTCAACAACTCGTCGTTTTTCCACATTGGGCCGGCCCGCCGGGTGGTCGGCTCTCCACGCCGCCGGTTTTTCGTCAACAGAATTCGCATTTTCCGGGTTGCCGGTCGGTCGCCGGGCCTCGGCTTGCCGTCGCGTCCGGCCGTTTTCGCTAACCGAATTCGGTTTTTCCAGGTTCGCGCCCGTCCGGCCCCCCATGCGTAGGCCGTGCCCTTCTCGCTTTTCGCCAACAAGACGTCTGATTTCCATGATCGGAGGCTCCCTGCCGAGTTTTTCGCCAACAGAAGTCGATTCTTCCAGGTTTTCGATCGAGTGATGTAGGCCAGTGCGCATGTGCGATGCGTAATGCCTGAACCGTTGTGTGCCAACGCGCGACATCGTCCCCGCCGGGCTCGCCCCGGCGGAACGCAGGATTGCGCGGACTACCCGCCACGCGCATTCAAGACCACTCTCTCGCCTCCCCGGCCGCTGAAAGCGGCCGGGGAGGCGAGAGACGAGGGGTTGGCGGGATCGCCAGGTAGTGGTCAATCCCTCGTTCCGCCGGGGCGAGCCCGGCGGGGACGGAGCGTCTCCGGGACTTTTGCCGGAGGATTCCGTTATCACGTGTATCCTACCGGTCCGGCGACTCGCTTTCGAGAGGCAGAATTGGCCACCCCTCCCTGGGTTCGGAAACGGACGGTTGCCAAGGGAGCCACCCTACGAACTCATTCACTCGATGTGCACGCCGATTTTGTTCAACTCCGAATCCAATTGGATCACGATCCATTCTCCGCTCAGGAAATCGGCCGCGTACACAAGTCGGGCATATGGACTACCATTCGGGTCGTACTGAATATAGACTTTCGGTGGGAAGAGGTCGTCCATATCAGCGAAGCTCTCTATTTGTCCGCCCGAGGCGCAAGCCACCGGGCCTTGTAGAGTCGCTCGCCTGGCAGTTGAATCTTGGCGGCGGGCGAGAGAAGATCGAGGGTGTCGCTCCACCAGGACGGCGCCATGGCCTGAATCACCGCCGTTTGGCCGGTCGCCGGATGAACGCTCACGGACTTGACCTTCCCTTTCTCACCGAGAGCGGGATGGAGGCGGAACGCGTGCGTGTCCCGATCAAAGAGATAGACGTGATGGGTCATCGTCACGACGAGATCGCTGGAACCGGGAATCGGTTGCAGATCGTGGCCGTTCTCGTCGGGCAAGGGGTAACGGGCTTTGAGCGCCAAGGAAGGCTTTTCGCTTTCCCAATCCCGAAGCGCGTAGCACTGGAGTTCCGCGAATCCCAAGGCCCACAACCGCTGCCGCCCCTCGTCCCAGACCACGCCATGCGCCGAGGGAAGCGGCGTCTCCCAGATCGGCCGATTCGAATGGGCCAGATCGAACAGGACCAGGCGGTTGCCCTTCGCGTTTACCGAACTCGCCACCACGAGGCGGTCGCGCGGCAACAGGTCCAGCGAATGGGCGTTCGGCACCTGGGCATACCAGATCACCTTGCCCGACGGTCGCTCCACCACGGCGCATCCGCCCGACGAGGAGGAGATCAGCACTCTGGCCCCATCGGCCGTTGGCTTGCAGTCGTCGGTCGTGGCGAAGGTCTTGCGCATCGCTTCTGGCAGTTGGCTGCACGCTTGGGCCTTCCAACTCCAGGTCTTTGCGATCGTTCCCTTCGCGGCGGTCGAGGTCTCCAGCACGAACACCGTATCGTCGCCGCACAAAAGGAGCGTCTCGCCTTTGGCGACGGGGACGAGGAAGATGGCCAACGTCGCGGCAATGAGGATGGTGCGAGTCATGCGGTAATCGCCGGGGCTTTGTCTTGCTTGTCAGCCCGCGATCTTAAGCCGCCCGGCAGTCGTCGTCAAGCTTCTGGGGTTTGGAAGAAGTCGGGCGGATCGCTTTCGTGCCACATCGAGAAGAACGGGGAGGAACCGCGAATACACACGAATGAACGCGAATAAATGGAGCCAAGCTTTCAAGAGTCCTTATTCGCGTGCATTCGCGTTCATTCGCAGATGATCGCAAGGGAACAATCGGGCGGAGGGCTGGCGTGTCGCCTGAATAAGGCCGCGTTGCTCAATCCCACACAAATACTATAGCCATTTCGACCTTTCCTTCCGTGCTCCTTGTCTCAATATCGCACTTTGGCAATGCCTGTTTCAGGCTGTTCCTGCCCTCATTGCTGACTCGGGTATCCCCCAAGAACAGAACCTTAAGATCAGCCAATCCTTTGAGGCGTTCCATTCCAGCGTCGGTCACCGCGGTGCCGGTGAGTTCCAGGTAGTGGAGCCGATTCAATCCTTCGAGGTGTTTAAGCCCACGATCGGTGACTTTGGTGCAGGAAAGGCGAAGAGACTCGAGGTTCTTCAATCCTTTTAGATGCTGCAAACCAGCGTCGGTCACTTTGGTGTGGGATAGACTCAGGTCAGAGAGACTACTCAGCTCCTTCAGATGTTCGAGTCCCGAATCCGTGGTATTGGTACTACCGAGGAACAGTGTTTCGAGACGGTTCAGTCCTTTGATGTGTTGCAGCGCTACGTCCGAGACTTTGGTCCAACCCAGGTCCAGTGTCCGAAGGTGGTTCAATCCCTTGAGGTGTTCCAGGCCTGTGTCTGTCACCTTGCTCTGGAACAGCATAAGGTGTTCCGCTCTTGCCAGATACTCCAATCCGGCGCCGGTGATTTCAGTTTGACTCAGGTCTAGCGCTTTGAGGTTGCTTAATCCATGGAGGTGTCCTAACCCTTCGTCCGTGACTCGGGTCTCGCGCAGGCCAAGCGTCCGTAGGTCGTTCAATCCCTTGAGGTATTTCAGCCCAGCGTCGGTGATTCTGGTGTTGCCCAGACGCAGTTCCCTGAGTTTGCACAATCCTTTGAGGTGCTCCAGGCCGGCATCTGTGACCTGAGTCCCGTCCAGGTCTAATATCTCGAGGCTTTTCAGCCCCTTGAGGCATTCCAACCCGGCGTCGGTAACTTTGGTGTTGCTCAGACTCAGGTCCTTGAGCTTGCGCAATCCTCTGAGCTGCGACAGACCGGCGTCGTCGATCGAGGTTCCCCAAAGACTGAGAGACTCGAGCCTGGTTAGCCGTTTGAGGTGAACCAATCCCCTGCTTGTGAGCTTGCCATTCTGGGACAGGTTAAGCGACTCCAATCTCGTAAACCCGCGGATATGCGCCAGCCCGGCGTCCGTGACGGACAGTCGGGACAGATTGAGCCGTTGAACCTGCGGGAAAGCACGGAGTCGCTTGAGATCAGCATCGGCACATGAACTCTGCGACAGATCAACGCCTACGACAGTCGTTTCTATCGTTTCTCCGCACAAGGTGAGGGGAATGCCAAGGCAATCCAGCATGGTGTGGATCGCACTGACCGCGGGGTTGTTGAACGTTGCCGAGCCATAGGAGACCGTCCCATGAAGTCTCTCAAGCTCTGCGACGGCTTGTTCCTCCGATTCTCGTGCCAGCGCCCTGTCTGGAGCGAGAAGGACCACGAGGAGACTTAACCCAAGTGTAGCCGCCCCGATCTTTTTCATACGGCCCTCCTGACCTTGATTCTGTTCGCCCTGGAATGACGGGCCTGCCCTCAGCTTCGCCTTTTGAGCATGCTAGCAGTCAACCACTGCGTCGAGTTCGCGAGACAGCCTTGACGCCGTCGAGGGGCGTACCGATAGCACAATTTGTGGGGGCAGTCAAGCGGGACCAAGGGGGAATGCTCGACACCACCGGGCGATCACCGCGTCGGCGTCGAGGCCGTGAGGCTCGGACCCTTCCCACTGATACGCCCCTGAGTATACCATCGATGGGCGGGCGGTTTGCGGGCGGTGCCAGGTGGTTTGCAGGATGCCGTGGCTGCCACGGCGCAGACACACGTCGGTCATGCTGGCCACGCCGCGGCGGTCGAGGAAGGGGGAGTAGATCGTCTGGAAGCCGCGACGCTCGAAGAACTCGACGTCGGCCCAGTGGACGCCCGGGTCGTTGTGGGTCCAGAGATTCATCAGGATGTTGCGCGGCAGCATGTCGACCAGCGTCGGGCTGGCCTTCCAGTACAGGGCGTCCATCGACGAGTAGAGCATGTCGGCCCACATCACCATGCGCGTGCCGTGGTGTTGGAGCGTGGAGTTGAGGAAGCAGAGGTGGTTGCCGAACAGGAGATCGGCCGGACGCGTGCGGTCCTCCTCGGTGGAGCCGAACCCAAAAGCCTTGTCGCAACAGACGTGGAACATCGGCGGCTGCCGAAAGGCATCGAGCAGTTCTTCGATCACGTCGCGCAAGAACGCCTTGGTGTTGGGATTCTCCGTGGCAAAGCACCAGCCGCCGGGGATCCACATCTCGGCCAACTCCGGCCGCTGGTCGAGGACCACGTGTCGGCGCGAGATGATCCGGCTCCAGCCGGCGTGGCTCGTCAGGTTCTGGCACGGCAGCACGCGAAGGTGGAGGTCGTCGATCGCATAGTCGATGATCCCGCGGACCACCTCGGGCGTGTAGAGCGTGTTGGGCCATACCGCGTAGGGGCGGCGCTGATAGGGGAACATCCCCCAGAACTCCAGGAACGCGTAACGATAGCCGGTCATCGCGGCCAATCGCAGCATGCTGCGGATCTGCTCGGGACGCGTGTCTTCCTTCTCCGTGCCGTCGTTCGGGTCGAAGATGCACAGGTGCAGGCCGCGGAACGCGAGGGCCGGGGCGTCTTGGATCAGCATGGCCGGCAGCTCCGGACGGCCGCAGGCGAGCTTGGCCAGCGTCTTGAGCCCGTGGGCCATGCCCGCCAGGCTGCGAGCGGCCAAACGCACGGCCCGCTCATCGATCCATAGGGCGTAGGCCTCCTCGCCGGCCAAGGTCGGGGCCAGTCCGGCGAGCCCGTCCGGGGCAACGTCGCCGATGGCCAGGTGAAGCATGCCGGATCGCGGATCGACCGGCGTGCCGACCTTCGGCTCTCGCTCGAAGCCGCACAGGCCAAGCAGGTACTTGAGCTTTGCGGCCTCGGCAAAATCGGCCGTGACCGGGGCGGCGGTCTGTAGAACAAGCCGTCCTTTCTGGAACGAGACTTCTTTGGGCCGGGGAACCAGACTGTTCAGGATTTCGTGATCGGGCATCTTTCTCTCCCTGTGTGCGGTTGTATCCAAGTTGTTCAAACGCCGGCGGATCATCGCTTCTGGACGTTGCCGGTGCCGTCGAGCGGTAGCTGCAACTGGCTCAAGTTCTTTTCGAGGTGCACGCCGAGCGGACGCTGGGTGATCAAGTCCAAGAGCGTGGTGTCCAGTTGACGTAATGCCATCGTGGTGACGATCCAACCCTGGACCCAGCCGGTCTCGACGCACCAGGCGCCCCAGCCGTCGTCGGCGTTTGAAGCCCAGTAGTCCCAGCGACCGAAATCAAAGGCGCGGAACCAGGTCCCGTCGAGCTCGGGGTGTTTGTCGCTGCGGGTCTGGATGCGGCAGAGAAACTGGGCCAGGCGGTCGCAGGCCTCGCGCAGCTTCGGATCGCCGGTTGCCGCGGCCGCTTCGTGCAGCCCGAGGAATCCGGAGTTGAGCGTATAGAGCAGATCGCTGACCGGCTCCCCGTTGTTCTGGATCAGCGGGGTCTCCGTGGTGCCGTAAGCCTCGTTCGTCGCCGGGGCCGGATAGAGGCCCTTGCCCGGCTCGCCCAACTCTTCGCGGATCGCGCCGCAAGCGACCTGGCTCTTGAGGAAATCGCCGGTCATCCGTGCGAGCCACTGGCGGTGCTCGGCCGTGTCGTCGACGCGCACGAGCCAGGCCAGCGGGAGGATCAGCCGGGCCCGCTCCTGCTGCAGGCCGTTCCACCAACGCCACTTGTCCGGGTACGATTCCATGAGCTTCCGGAGGGCTCGCTCAGTGCGGTCCAGCAGCGGGCGATAGCCGGTCGCTTTGTAGACGGCCAGGTTCAGGGCCAGCAGTTGGGCCGTCGGCATCGGGGACAGGTTCTCGTACGGCAACGTGTAATAGTGCTGCCAGCCGTTCTTCTCCCAGGCCTGGGGAGTGATCGCGTCGGGCCGGAAGCCCTGGCGGCCCGTGGTGCGGAAGTTGGCCAACGTGACTTGCAGCAGCCGGTCGTCCCAGCGATCTTCTTGGAGCAGGCCGGCGGCGGCCAGCGTCGACAGGCAGATTCGCGCGTTGATCACGCCCCAGATCGACCGCGTCTGGTCGCGCGGCTCGGCCATGGTGGGAGGGCATGCCCAGCCGATCAGGCCGTAGGCCGGATGCGTCGGGCTGCGCCAGGGGGCGTTGGCTTCGAAGGTGAACAGGACGAAGTCGGCCAGGTTGCGGCCGATCGCCACCTGCTGCGCGTCGCCCAAAACCCGGCCGCCGAGCACGAAGGGGGCCACGTGCTCGCCCGTGCAGTCGGTTCGGAGGTTGAAGCAGACTTCCTGGCTGCCGTCGTAGCGGATCTTCGACCGGAATCCCTCAAGCATCCCGGCACTGC
>JBDKTH010001004.1:0-4096 GCA_039680305.1 Thermoguttaceae bacterium
TTGGGAGTCCGCGTCGAGGTTCTCGACTCTTCAGAAGAGGCGGAACTTGAGATCGCCACGCAGCGCGGCAGCGGCCCCGGCGGCCAACATCGCAACAAGGTCGAGACGGCCGTCCGAATCACCCACGTGCCTACGGGCCTCTCGGTCTATCTCGACGGGGGCCGCTCGCAGCACCAGAACCGCGTCCAGGCCCATCGCATCCTTTCCGCGAAGGTTCACCAGTACCTCGCTGATCAGACGCGGGCCGCCTACGCGGAGCGCCGCAAGGCCCAGGTAGGCGACGGTGGACGGGGCGACAAGATCCGCACCTACAACTTCATCGACTCCCGCGCCGTCGATCACCGTACGGGCAAGAAGACCCGCGAGGTCCACCAGGTGATCGGGAAAGGAAGGTTTGACCTGCTGATGTAAGGGCCCGCGATGCGTTACGCACGGCGTCTCGAAGCTCCACGCCAACCTTCGCGTCACCGTGGAGCGTGAGACCGCTATTCCCATCGGCCGAGGAACGACGATGTTTTGTTCACGGCAATGGAAGGCTACTTGGCTGGGGGCACGTGGAACTTGCCGACCCGAATATGGGTGCGGTGGCGATCCTTCGTCCCGCTGTCCCAGACGGCCCGAAACTCCCCGGGCGCGGTTTCGACCAGCGTCGCGTAGGAGTTGTGGGTGCCGGCGTCGAAGAACGTCCGCTCGGCACTCCATGCGCCGCCGGCGGGCTTGAGCTTGTAACGCAGCGCCATCCGGCTCCAGGCGGGGCCGTCGTTGTAAATGTAAAGATGCGTGCCGTCCGACGAGCGGATGAAGACCGGCTCGGAGACGCTGTTCCAGAGCTCCGGTTCCTGTTGGGCCGGGCTCCAGGTGCGTCCGCCGTCCTTGCTCTCGCTCGAGAACGCGCGCGGCGGATCCAAGGCCTGGCCTTCCTTCTGGTAGGTGGCCGTGCGCATCACGATCTTCAACTCGCCGTCGGCGTCGCCCGGCGCAATCTGGCCCTCGTGCAGAAAGACACGCCCGGAGGCCGGCTGCGGCACGTACCCGGCCAGGCGCCACTCCAACAGGCTGGTGCTCGACAGCACGAACTGCTCGCGGGAGCCGAGCGGATCGTTGCGCAGCGTGTTGCGGTGCACGGGCAGGAGGTAGCGTGGTTCGCCGTTTTCCATGACGCGTTGAATGCTGCCGACGATCACCAGCGGACCGCTGTAGTGCATCACGAGTTCGACGGGCGTCCAGGATCGCCCTCCGTCGCCGCTGAAGGCCGCGGCCAGATGCGAATCCTCGCTGTGCGGCTGGTTCAAGGGGCAGCGCATCGCGAAACACCAGAGCACCTCCTGCCCTGCCGGTTTGTAGAGCACCGGGTTGACATAGGCGAACTGCATCGTGCCGTGATGCTGCGCATGGTCGAAGACCAGGACCGGCTCGCTCCATCGGTCGCCGTCGGTCGTCGAGACGCTGGCCCAGATGTCGCCCATGTCGGTCTTGCCAGGAATGCCCGCCCCATAGGCCACGACCAGGTGTTTGGGCTTCCACTGGGCGATGCCCGGTTGACCTAGCAAGGCGGCGCCGGGATGCTGCTCGACGCTGCGCACGACGCGCACGTCGGTGACGTCACCTGAAAAAGTCGGCGTCTGGGCCCGCGCGGAAGCGCAGGCGATGAAAACCAGGATCGTGGAAACGCTTAGCCTCAAGGCCGTGTTCGTAGAGGTCAACATGCTTTATTCTCCCAACTCGTCGAGCGCGACGCGCAGCACCTCGACCGCTTCCTTCTGCCGTGAGACGATCACGTAGAGGCGGCCGTCGTGGATGATACTGTGCGGATAGCCGTATTCCCCGCCTTTGTGGAGGCCGGGCTTGCGCCGCTCGTAATGCGTTTCGCCAAGGATGAAGTGACGGTCGAAATGCACGCCGTCGCGCGAGAGCGACAGCGCCAACGGGGTACGACCACCAGCCAGCGGATTGCCGACATAGTAGAAACGCCCGTCCGGCAGACGGCCGAAATGGAACTTGGCGTTGCAGTCGCTGAAATCGGTCAATGCAGGCTCCGACCAGGTGCTCCCGTTGTCGCGGCTCTCGGTGATCCACGAGCGGTTCGCGGATTGCCGGCCGGTGTTTCGCAGCAGCATGTGGAGCACTCCATCGTCGGTCTGGTAGAAGGAGCCCTCGCAGAGTGCCACGGGCCATCCCTGACGCCGAGCCACAGAGCCAAACGATGCCGGATCGTCCTTGATCGTCGCCGCCATGTCTTTGGGATAGATGCCCGTCATGTGCCAGCCAGTCAGGCCGGTCGGGTCGTCGGTGTAGGGAAACGAGATGTTGCCACTGATGATGAGCCGGCCAGAGACCGTGCGCTGAGGTCCGTGATTGGGGCAGATGGGAATGCCGATGTCGCGCACCGGGCTCCAATGCTCGCCATCGGTGGTGGTAACGGCTTCGAGGCGAGTCGTCTCCTTGTTCGGGCCGTAATTGCCGAAGTAGGCCACCAGCATGCCCTCGTGCTGGTGAAACCCGGCCGCCGTGAGCACGCGTTCGACGCCTTGGGCATCCTTGACCGAGTCGACCAGGGGGCGAGGCGTGGCCCACGCGTGGAAATCGGCCGAGGTGGACATGAGCACTCGCTGCCCCGGCGCATCTTCGTCTTGGCGTCCATTCGACCAGATCGCGTAGAATCGCCCCTTGAAAAAGGTCAGGCTCGCATGGTGAGAGTAGGTCCACTCGGTTTCCGGCCGGTAGAGCATTGCACTCTCCACCTTGGGCCGCTTGACGCCCGGCAACGCAACCGGACGGCCGCCTCGCCACTCGGCGGCGTTGGTGACGGGGCTGGTCGCCGGTCCGGCGGCTTCTGCCAACGCCTCAGGGGCCGAGATGAAAACCGACGCGAACAGGCCGACGATCACAGCGTTTCTCACCATCATGGAACAGGTTCTCCTGGAGTCAACTCACGCTTGGGGCATTCGACGCAGCGGAACGGATTGGCAGGGAACTCGTTGCAGGTTCCCGTCAGGAACAAAGCGCACGGGAGGCTTCTGACTGGAAAGGGCGGACAGAAATCACAGCGGCGGTCGGACGAGAACGGGGCACGTCCGACACTACTCTACCCTCCGTTCGAGGGCCCGTCTAGTCTCGCCTCTCCTGTCCCCCCTTTTTCCGTCCCATTTCGTATTCCAGCGTGAACTGATGCTGCGACACGTCGCGATCTGTGTCGGTGCCCTCGCAAAGGCTGCCGTCGCGCGAATCGATCGTGTAGACCTCGATTCGATCGGCCTCGGGTAAAAACCGGTTCACGCGGAGCCAGTGATCGTGGTAGTCGGAGAGCAGTTCGTAGACCGGCCGGCCAGCGTCGTTTTTCGATGCCAGTCGGAGTGCTTGGGTCCGGCTTTGATCGCCCGAGAAGATCAGGAACAAATTCTCGTGCGTGCGGAAGCACTTGTCCCACATCTGCTGAGGCGAATTGCCGCGCCGGCCGTGTATCTTGGACCATTGCATGCGGCCCTTGGGAGCGTCGCGGAAGTCGGCGGCCGTTTTCGGCTTGGCCAACGGTCCCAGGCCCATGTGCGTGGTGATGATCGCCCGTCGCGAGGCGTTTTCGCGGAGGACACCGTCGGCCCATCGGAGGACATCGTCGGGCGCATTGCATTCCAGGTGCAGGAACACGAAGTCGAGACCGTGTGCCGAGAAACGCTGGTGACTGTTCGCGTTATTGCCTGAGAGTGAGGGTGCCGAGCCGGCGTAACAGCCCCCGTACCAGGACAGCCCGGCGAACCGGGAGGCAGGGAAGTACTGCTGGAACAGACGACTGTCGCCGCTGGCCTTCATGTCGTGATTGCCCACCGAAATGCCGTACGGGACGCGGCCGTGCAGTTGGTCCATCGAGCGGCGAGCCAAGTCCCACTGCTCCGGCACGTTGATGTCGACGATGTCGCCCACGTGGGAGACGAACACGATTCGCTGCGTCTGGAGATTGGCCAGGATCCATCGCATGTGAGCGTCGAAAGCCGTGTTGGTCAAAGGGGCCTGGCTTTTCGGCTCGGCCTTGGTTCCCTTTCCCCGATACTCCTGGGTATCGGGAATTACGACGATCGTGAACGAGCCTTCCGGCGCCGGG
>JBDKTH010000298.1:0-4619 GCA_039680305.1 Thermoguttaceae bacterium
TGGTCCGACTGCTCCAAGATCCCTCGGCGAATGTGCGTGCCGCCGTGCTGAAGCAGCTTGCCGAGGACCCGCCCAAGGGCATGGTGGCGAAGGTGGCCGACTACCTCAAGCAGGAGAAGGATGGGGATCTGACCGTCCATGGGATCCGGTTCCTTCAGGGAGCCGGGGGCGCCGCGGCCATCCGGAGCCTGATTCCCCTGCTGGAGCACGATTCCTGGCAGGTTCGTGCCGAGGCCGCCGAGGCCCTCGGGAAGCTCATCGGTCACATGTACGATTCCAAGTTCGACGAGATCAAGGCTGATACCTTCGTGGCGTTGATCCAGCGGCTGGACGACTCCGATCCGTTCGTGGTGAGCCGGGCGGTCAGCGCCCTGGAAGACGCCGACATGGAGGTGGCCGTCAAGCCGCTGGTCCAATCGCTTCTCAAACACCCGAACCTTGCGACCGAGATCGTGAAGATCCTTTCGCAAGGCGCGAAGATGCGTTCCTCGGCCCTGCCTCATCTTCGCAAGCTCACCAAGCACGAGGATCCGCAGGTTCGCGGCGCGGCGATCGAGGGCCTGGCCCAGACCGCCCCGGACGAGGTGCCGGAACCGATCACGGCCGCTCTCCGCGATCCAGACCGGCGGCTGAGAATTTCTGCCGTGACGACGTTGGGATCGCTGCTCCAGACGCGCTGCTCGGACATGGGGCAACAGTTCGAGAAGGAGCCGTTCAAAGCGAGGACCGGTTGGGATGAGAAACTCAAGGGGTTCTATGCGGGAAAGGGCCGGCCGAAGTGGACCGAGGCCATGATCGAGCCCCTGGAGAAGATGCTCCGTGCTGACAATGTGGAAGAGCGTGCGTTGGCGGCAAAGGCGCTCGTGCCGCTGGGCAAGGTGGAGACCGCCCTGCCGGTGCTGAGGGAATCCGCCCGGTCGGCGCCCGAACTGGCCGAGAGAATCGCCGGCGTCTTGCCGTGGCTCGTCTGGGAGGAACGGACGAGGATGTTCGATTACCTTCGGACGCTGACTCGCAACGACGAACAGTTCTCCACGCTTGTCGAGGCTGCCTGTAGGGTCCCTGACCATCATAGTGTGGAACTGTGCTGGAAGCTCCTGGGAGAGCCAAGGCTCAGCACGGAGATCGCGGCCAGGTGCGTGTCGAAACTGAGAGAACTCTACCTCGGCGAGCACTACTACGACTTCGACCGGGTCAAACCCGCGGACCTCCGGGCCATGGCCGAGGCGGCCAAGGAGCGCGTGTCCACCGGCCCCGAACTGCTTCGCCTGGCAGCCTTGATCCTGTTGAGCGAGGCGGCCGAGGACAAGGCGGTGGAACTGGCGGCCGCGTTGGCCGACAATCCCAAGGAAAGCGGAGCGTTGCGCCGCGACGCGTTCCAATTGAGCCTGGCCACGGATACGGAAAGTCGCGGGACCGCAAAGGCCTTGGCCGCCCTGTCGGGGGTTGACTCGCTGCGTCGGGAAGTGGCACTGCGTTACCTGGCCGAAGGGCGTTCCGCCATGTCGCAGTTCCGCGAGCACCTGCGCCGCGCTCGCGGTTTTCAATCGTCGCGATCCGACTCGTCGGAGACGATCGTTGCCGCTGCGCCGCGTGGCCTGAAGGCCGAGCAGGTGCGCCCGCTGTTGGCCGACCCCGACCCCAAGGTGGCCGCCTATGCCGGTTACCTGCTGGCGCTGCTTGGGGAACCGACGGGCCTGGAGAAACTGCTCACCTATTGGCGAAGCCACGAGGAACCGTCGGAGACGCTCGACCGTCTGGTCTACCGGGCGATCGCCACGCTGGACGATTCTTCCCATCTGGCCGAACTGCGGGTAATCTACGGCCGATTGGAACGATACAACGTCCAGGAGTTCTACTGGACGGTGCGGAGCATGACCGGACCCGAGGTGCTCAAGTTCCGCAAGCGGATCCGCGACGAAGTTGGAATGGACAACCTGCGATGAGATGCTCTTACGACAAGGTTTTCACCGAGAAAAGGAGACTACTGCCATGACGTATCGTTCCCTGAAGATTGCCGCTTTGCTGTCGCTTGCCGCGTGTTTCTTGCCCTCGGTGGCCTGGTCGCAATTCCCCTCATGGCGATGGCAGATGGCGATGGCTTCCGAGCCGCAGGAGGCCATCACCGGCATGGGCATGGTGACGGTCCCCGCTGAGCCCAGCCGGGTGCGGATGGTGGTCGAAGTGCTCGGTACGGGAAAGAGCCTCGAAGAGGCGCTGGGCAACCTCAAAGACCGTCAAGAGGCCGCCAAGCTCCAACTCGATGCCCTCAAGGCCGACAAGGCCTCGATCAAGATCGGCAGCCCCACGATGTCAACGCTTCCTGCCGATCAACGCATGCAGATGATGATCCGGCAACGGATGATGAATCGTGGACGGGCCGCCGCGAAGAAGGAAAAACCGAAGACGTATACCCTCACGGCGACCTTGACGGCCGAGTGGCCCCTGACGGCCGAGAGCCCCGAGCAACTGCTCCTGTCGTTGCACCAACTCCAAGAGAAAGTCAAGGCGGCCGACCTGGCCGGCGCCAAGAGTCTTGAGAAGGTCACTCCGGAAGAAGAGGAGGAGTCTGAGGAAATGCAGGAGATGATGGCGTCGGGCGACGATGAGAAGGTCGAACTAGGCGTCCCCCATTTCGTCTATGTGGCGAAAATCTCCGACGAACAACGAGCCAAGGCCATGGCCGAAGCGTTTCAGAAGGCCAAGACGCAAGCCATGCAGAGCGCCCAGGCGGCTGGCATCGAACTGGGCGAGTTGAGGGGAGTCAACGGGCAGGGGGGCGGCGAATCCGGCTATGACGAGGATGGCGTGATGCATTACAGCTCGCAGTTCGGCTATGCCCAGCAGCAGTACATGCGACAACTCATGCAGCGGGGAATGAGTACCCTCGGGCAACCGAACGAGAACGAGACTCTTGGCTCGGATCCGGCCCAGTTGAAATTCACCTTCCACGTCACGGCCATCTTTGGCATGAAGAAGTAGCCGGAACGCGCGGGGCTGCTACACTCGGAACTGCCGAATCATCGACTGGAGCTGCTCGGACAGGCCGGCCATGACGCTCCCTGCCGTGCGGGTGCGTCCAGCATCCTCGGCCGTCTGGCGGGCGGTCTGGTCGACGCGGGCGATGTTCTCGGTGACCTCGCGCGTCGCGAGGGCCGACTGAACGACCCCCGTGGAAACGCTCTCCGCGTTGGTGGCGGCGTGAGCGACGTTCTGGGCGATTTGCCGGGTGGTGATGCTCTGCTCCTCGACCGCCGACGCGATCGTTCGAGAAGCCTGGTTGACTTGCTTGACGACGCTGGCGATGTCGTTCAGCGCTTGGATCGCCTCACCGGCGGAGCCTTGGATGCTTTCCACCCGCCGCCGGATGTCTTCCGTGGCCTGGGAGGTTTGTTTGGCAAGTTCCTTGACCTCGGTGGCGACGACGGCAAACCCTTTGCCGGCGTCGCCCGCCCGGGCCGCCTCGATCGTGGCGTTCAGCGCCAACAAGTTCGTCTGCTCGGCGATCTCCTGAATCACCTCGATCACCTTGCCGATCTCTTCCGCGGCCGTTCCCAGGGCGCCGATCCGCTCGTTGCTCGTTTCCACCGCAGAGGCGGCGCCGTTGGCCACGCGGGCGGCCTGTTCCGCACTGCGGGCCACCTCGGCGATGGCCGCCGTCATCTGCTCCACTGCGGACGAGACCGTCTTGACATTGCTCGACATCTCCTGGGTCGAGTCGGCCATCTGTTGCATGCTGGTCGACATTTCTTCGGCTGCCGCGGCAACCGTCCCCGACTGCTGGGTCGTCTCCCCCGCTCCGTGCGCCAACTGCTCGGCCGTAACCGTCAGCTGTGAGGACGCGCCACTGAGTTCCTCGGCACAGCCGTTCATGTTCTGGACCATCGCCCGCAATCTGTCGATCGTCGCATTGACCGCCTGACGCAACTGTCCGACCTCGTCCGCGGTTTGCACCGGCAGTTGGCGGGTCAGATCGCCGGCGGCGAACCCCTGGAAGGCTGCCACGGTTTCGCGAATCGGATTGGTGATGGATCGGGTGATGAGCACGAAAAACAGGCCCGCGGCCAGCGCTGTCAGTCCCAGCACGACCAGTCCGCCTTGGAACATCACCATGGCCATCTTGGCATCGGCTTCGTCAAGTGACTGCACGACCTCGAAGGCGCCGTGCACCTCTCCGACACGCCATCCCTCCATCCTCGTCCCCGTCGGATCAAGTCCCTGGCTGTTGCCCCACAAGGCCGTTGATGTGGCCGGATCGCCGTGACAGAGGAGGCATTCGTGTGTCAACCGGATGGGACGAAAGAAACGGACGGCGTTCCGGGCGGAGTCGATTTCGTAGTACTCGTTCAAGTTCCCATGGGTAAAAGCCTCCAGCGCGCGCGTTTCAACCGGGTCGGGGGTGTTCTTGGGATTGCGAGGGGAGAACTTGGGGACGCGAAACTCGTAGCCCCCCTCCTTTGCCTTGGCCATCGCCGATTTCCACGCGGTGACCACGGGGACAGCCCCGAGGACCTTTTCCAGCTCCCCTCTCTTGTTCCACTCAGTCAACTGCTGCTGGCCAAACAGGCCTAACTCCCACTTGCGTGCCATTTCCTCACGGATCGATTCGGCCGTGAGAA
>JBDKTH010000388.1:0-2646 GCA_039680305.1 Thermoguttaceae bacterium
CTCGGCCGACGTCTGTCCCTTCCGGCGTTCGGAACTCATCGAACGGTGTATGGGAGACGTGACGTTCTGCGGGGAGATCCTCCGGACCTTTGCCAGCCGGGCCAACAGCCAGTGGACCGAGCTCCAACAGGCGGCCGCCGCCCACGACACCGCGACCCTCATCCAGCGGGCTCACGCCATCAAAGGCGTGGCAGCCAACCTGGCCGCCGAGTCGCTCCGCCAGCGGGCCTACGAACTGGAACAGCTCGGCCGCGCCGGCGACTACCAGCAGATCGGCCCGGTTGTCGACCAACTCGGCCGCGAGGTCGACCGCTGTCTGGAGTACATCCCTCGCTTGCTCGCCGAGTTGAACGCTGGTGGAGAAAGTCAGCGGTGATTGGGGGGGGCACAGCTCTCAGTCGACCGCTCCCGCCCGACGGAAGAGGGTAACCCGAAGGAACGCCTTCTGGCCAACCTCCCAATCGTCAGTACGGGCTCCTTGCTGATTGCTGACGGCTGAAAGCCGATCGCTCACTGCCCCACGGCAAAACCGGCACGGACGGCGCATACGCTAGCTCTTGTGTATCGCGCAGCTTTCGTCCCCGCTATCCAGCCGTGACTCTTTCCCGGTCGATCCACTAAAGGACGAAGCGGAAGCGGGCCGAGCGGTTGCCGGTGCAATGCGAGGCACGCCGGAAAGGAGACTGCGGCGATGTCGGGTCAGGCCATCCATTGGTACGAAGGGATGTTTCTGCGACCGCAGCACTTTCAGGCGACCCAACGGCATCTCCTCGAGGTGGCCGGCCGCGGGGATAAGTGGGATCTGCACTACAACTGGGGCCTGCGAGCGATTGAGCTGGACCTCGGTCAGCACCGCCTGGCAATTCGCCGCCTCAAAGCGCGCCTGCCCGACGGCACCCTGGTCGCCGTTCCCGAGGACGGCTGCCTGCCGGAGGTCGATCTGAAGGCGGCCCTGCGCCGCCAACCGAGCGTGACGGCCTACCTGGCCGTGCCGCGTCTCCAGTCGTCGCGGGCGAACATCAACCCGGCCAACTCGCCCAACGGGGCCCGGTACCTCGTCGATACCCAGCAGTTGGAGGACGAGAACACAGGACTCAATCCGGCGACAGTCGAAGTGCGGCGTCTGAACCTCAAGCTGTTCCTGTCGAGCGAGGAACCGGGCGATCTGGAAGCCCTGCCCCTGGCGCGGTTCATGAAAGCCGACCGGCCCGGGGACGGACCGCAATTGGACGAGAGCTACATCCCCCCGCTTCTGGCCTGCGACGCCTGGAAGTCGCTTGTCGAACACCGACTCGGGCAACCCTGCCGACGACTCGGCGAGACGCTCGACAGACTGGCCTCGCAGGTCATCACCCAGAACCTCACCTTCGACAGCCAAGCCCCCGGCGCCCGGCAACTTCTCGAACTGCTCCGGGTGCTCAACGAGACCTATGCGCCGTTGAGTGTTGCGGTCGCGGCCGAAGGGATTCATCCCCTGACGGTGTACGGCGAGTTGTGCCGGCTGGTCGGACGGCTGGCCATCTTCCGCGCCCAGCGTCGCGTGCCCGAACTGCCCAAGTACGACCACGGCAACCTCGGCGTCTGCTTCGGCCGGATCGAGCAGTACATCAACGACTTGCTGGATAGCTTCATCGGCGTTTGACCTTCCGGCTGATTCATGCCCGGGATCGTCCCCGCCGGGCTTGCCCCGGCGGAACGGAGGATTGGGCGGACTACCGACCGTGCGCATGCTAAATCGCTCTCTCGGCTCCCCGGCCGCTTCTGCGGCCGGGGAGCCGAGAGAGCGATGATTGGAGGGATCGCCGTGTAGTGATCAATCTCTCGTTCCGCCGGGGCAAGCCCGGCGGGGAGGAAGCATCTCGACGGCTTGGCCAACCTGCAGGTCAACAGGGCCTTGCTATTACCCTACCCGGAAGCCCGCCCCATTGTTCTACTTCTGTTCGCCTATCAAGCCCGATTGTTCTACCGTCGTTCCGTACGCCCGGCCCGCCAGCGGCGAAAAAGCCTGCTCCCCATCTTGCATTTCCTCGCCGCTCGAACTACAACACGGGTAGCTTCCGGCTGTTATAGTTGCCCGCCACATTGTTTCACTGGGATAGAACAATGGCCTCCAGCGAGAAGACCGATCTCAAGCCCACGCTCCCGCCGGCGCAGCGCAGCTGGCTTCCCTATCGCTGGGAACTGATCCTCCTGCTCTGGTTCGCCTATTTCTTCAACCAGGCCGACCGGCAGGTCTACAGCGTGGTCCTCCCCTCGCTTCAAGGCGATCTCGGCCTGAGCGACGTCCAGGCCGGCCTGGTCGGCTCGATCTTCATGTGGACCTATGCACTGCTGGTCCCGATCGCCGGCTATGCGGGCGACGTCTTGCGACGCAAATGGATCGTCTTCTGGAGCCTGCTCGTTTGGAGCACGGCCACGCTCTTGTCGGGTATGACCACCGGCCTGATCGGCCTGGTCGTCCTTCGCAGCCTGGCCACCGGCGGCGGCGAGGCCTTCTACTATCCTTCGGCCAACTCGCTGATCGGACAATACCACGAAAAGACGCGAGCCTTGGCCATGTCGATCCATCAGACGTCGGCCTATGCCGGGATCGTCGCCAGCGGCCTGATCGCCGGCTGGCTCGCCGACCAGTTCGGCTGGCGCATG
>JBDKTH010001153.1:0-6225 GCA_039680305.1 Thermoguttaceae bacterium
ATCGGAGCCCCCAACTTACGTCGCGCCATCGCGCCGGAAGTTGTTGCTCCTTCTCGAGTTAGCGATTGTCGAAAAGCTCAACTTTTTTGGCCATACGCGAAGTCGCTGCGCGCACACAACAAAAGGCACCGCGCACGGGGGGAAACTAGCGGTCGCCGCGGCCCTCCAGGCGAGTGCCCGCGGGCCTCCAAGAGCGGCCAACGGACGCAACAGATGTTCCCGTGGCATCCACGGGAGAAGGTGTCGGTTCAGGTCTGAGGTCCGAGTGCAATCGCCATGTCACCTATCCGCTCATTTCGCCGCCGCTTCGCAACGCGCCTGGATCGTGCTCGGCGCGAGCACGTTCCAGGCTTGCGCGGATACGGAAAGCTCCGGCCGTTTGGTGCCCGGGGCGGTGCGCAGGCGGAGGTGGACCACGCGGCTCTCGCCCGGTTCGAGCCAGAAAAAGGCGTCGTCGGCCGCATAGCGGATCGGGCCGGCGACGTGGAGGTTGGTCATCACGGCCGGGCTCGCGCCGGTGTTCTTCACCTCGACGACCAACCGCGAGCGAATGTCCGTCTCTTGGACGGCCGACAACACCCGGGCGCTCAGCGTGGTCGGCGACTTTTCCAGGATCGGCCGCAACCACGGGCCGTCCGTGAGCATCAGGCCGTGTTTCGGCTTCGCCCGATGCTGTTCCCGAAGAGCCTTGTCCTCCATCTGCACCGGGCAGCGGAAGCTGTAGACGTTGCGGGCCAGCTGCTTGCCGTCCGGACCGGAGAGGTCGAGAACCACGAAGAAGAACGTCCGGGCGAACTCGTCAGGCACCGTGAAGTTCACCGTCGGCCCCTTGGCCGACTCGTCGCCGTCGGCCACGTCGATCGCCGGGAAATCGTTCCACGCCTGACGCTCCTTGAGGTCCGGCCCAACCAGCCGCACGGCCAGCCGCAACCCTTTAGGGGCCGCCTGGGCCGCCTCGCTCAACACGGCCGTGGGCGCTTCGACCTGTTCGCCGGGCACGTAGTTCAACTGCGGCGCCAGCAGGCACGGCCAGGGGGAATGGTACGCCCGTTTGACGTCGTAGTAGACCGACAGCGGCTGCCCCAGCCCATCGACGATCTGAATCCCGGTGATCGGCCAGGGGCGTTTCCAGACCCAGAACAACAGGCCGCCGTTCTGCGGGTAGCCGATCCGTGCGGCTTCCGCGGAATACTTGTAGAACTCGGCCGAGCCGGCCGCCACCGCCTCGGTGAACCGCGAGAGCGGCACGGCCGCCAGATTGTCGAAGGCCGACCCCCGGGCAAGCATCTGCGGCAGGCGGTCGGGCTGGAACTCGACCCAGTGATGAGTGACCTCGGGATACTTTTCGACCATCCGCTTCTTGTTCATCGTCAAGAGCGTCGGCCCGATCACCGCATCGGCTTCCTGCGGATTGAGGATCTCCGCGTAGGTCTGGGCCGTGGGCATGCCGTGCGATCCCCATTCGCTGACGAACGGCCCCTGGACCAACTCCGATTGCCAGGCGTGCGAGGCGTCCCACTGATGATAGAGATGGTGGTCGCCCTCGTCGGGCGAGGCGGCCATGAACGGCCGGGTGCCGTCGAGGATCCGCGTCTGCCGGGCCATGATCGCCACCAGGTCGGCGTTCGCCGGATGGTCGGCCGGGAACTCGTTGCCCCCGCACCAGAAGACCAGCGAGGGATGGTTGCGCAGGCGGAAGATGTTCCAGGCGATCGTATTGGACCAGAGCTTGCGGTTGATCTTCTCGGCCTTCCAGCCGCAGGTCAGCGGGAAGTCCTGCCAAACCATGATCCCCAGCCGGTCGCAGAGTTCATAAAAGGCGTCGGTCTCGATGATCCCGCCGCCCCAGATGCGGATCATCTGGATCCCCGCATCGCGGGCCAGGGTCAGGTGCCACTCATAGTCTTCCGGATCGACCTTGGCCAAGGCGTCGATCGGCATCCAGTTCGCGCCTTTGACGAACATCGGCTTGCCGTTGACGTGGAAGATCCACTCCCGGCCCTCGTAGCTCGTACGCTGCATCTTTCCGGTTCGCCGCTCGACCGTGCGAATGCCAAACGGCACGGTCAGGCGATCGAGTTCCTGGCCGTCGCGCAGCAGGACGATTTCCGCCTCATACATCGGCTGTTGGCCCAGCCCCACCGGCCACCAGAGCCGCGGCTCGGGCACCGTGAGATCCAGATCGGCCAACGTGATCGGGCACTGCGGCTTGACCTTCACCGTGCTGGTGACCGGCACGCTCTCAAACCCGCACCCGCGGATCGTCGCCCGGACTTCGCACGGAGCTTCGGGCTTGTCGGTCATGCAGACTTCGGTGGTCACATGGACCTTGGCCGACTTGTCGCCCAGCGCCGCCGTGTAGACGAACGGCCGCTCCAGAGCCGGCCAGTTGTTCTTCACCAGTCGCACGGGCTGCCAGATGCCGATCGTATTGAAATCGGCCGCGCCAACTTGCCAGCCGGACCAGAGTTCCGCCTTGACCAACGAGGCCCACGGCGCCCCGCCTTTGCCGCCCACCTTGTAGCCGGCGCAGTCGAGCCGCACGACCAGTTCGTTCTCCCGGTCGTAGCGGAGATTGCCCACGACGAACTTCACGGTGCCAAAGGCCCCCTCGCTGCGGCCCAGGTATTGGCCGTTGAGCCAGTAATGGGCGTAGTAGTCGACGCCGTCGAAGATCAATCGGGTCTGCTGGCCGCGGAATTCCTTGGGCACGGTGAACTTGCGGCGGAACCACCACGACTTGTCCTCGACCCAACGCATTTGCTTGATCCCCAGACCGACGTAGGGATGCGGCGCCTTGCCGGCCCGATGAAGGGCCCAGTGGACCTCGGTCGGCACGGCCGTCTCGATCCACTCCAGCTTGGCCAGGTCAGGCAGTGCCTCGGCCTCCTTGGGAGGATCGGTCCAAGCCAGCGACCATTGGCCGCCCAGCACGATCTGATCCGCCCGCGGCCAGGCAAACTTGCTCTCCGAAACCAACGTCGGATCGGCCTCCGCAGCCCTCGCAAGTGGAGCAGCCAACAGAACGGTCAGTCCGGCCAACACAACCATACGCATCGCGAGTGTCTTCGTCATCGTGTTTTGTCTCCTGGAGTCGTAGTATGGTCGGGCGGGGATTGGGGGGCAAGAGGACGAAGGACGAAGGACGAAGGCCAAATGACGAAGGAATGGCGAAAGGCCGGAGCACGAAGGGGATTGGGGGGGCCGCTTCTTAGGTCATTGGGGCTTCGTCATTCCTCGCCGCCAGCGAGTCAGGCCGATGGACATCAGGCCCAGGACGGCGAGGTAAGCGAGCGAGGAGGGCTCCGGAACCGCGAGCGACACCAGGGCGATCTGGTTGCCGGTATAGGCGTAGTCGATACGGTAGCCCAAGGGCAGGTCGGTGATCGTGGAGAACTGGGAGCCGACCAGGGAGCCGTAGGTCGCCAGCACGTAGGGCGAAAGACCGTCCAGATCGGCACTGAGCCGCTGGAACACGACGGCCGTGTTGGTGATGTCCAGGGCTCCGGAGACGGTGACCAGGTCGATCGACCCGGCCCCCGTTCCGTCGTACTCGACGATCCAGATGCCCAGACCTGTGGTTTGGCCGATGGTGACCGGACCATCGATATGGAACGCACCGATGCTATTGCCGGGCGAGAGGATCCCGCCTGCCTGGACGTTCACGCCGGAGGTGTGGATTGCCTCCCCCGGGTCGTGACTGCCGCCGAGCGCGGCCCCGCCGAAGACCTGATAAGCCCCGGCGCCGGTATGCGAGCCGTTAACCAGCAGCGTGCCTTGGCTGACCGTGGTGTTGCCCGAGTAGGTGTTCGCTCCGGAAAGCAGAAGCGTGCCGGCTCCGGTCTTCGTGAGGGATTTCGAGGCACCGGAGACGATGCCCGAGAGCGTGGACGAGGCGTTGGCCACCGCGATGGTGGCGTCCTGACTGAGCGTCACACTGCCGGAAACCGTCAGATTGCCGCTGTCGGCGGTGCCGAGCGTGACCGTGCCGGTGGTGGAGATCGCCATTGCGTTGGCCAACGTCCGGGCGGCCGACGAAGAGCTGCCGAGGCCGCCAGCGGTGGCAAACTCGATGGTCGCCGTGCCCAGCCCCTGGTCATGGCCCAACAGCACGGTGCCGCCATTGGAGCCAAGACCTACATCGCCGATATAGGCGACTCGGGAGAGTCCCGGAGTGTCCTGGTTGAAGACGAGCGTGCCTGCGCCGAGCTTGCGGAAAGCCTCGGGCATGGTCACCTTGCCGTTGAAGGTGAGCGACGAGTTGGCGGCGACATTGAGGCGGGTGCCTGCCGCCCAACTGAGGTCGATCGCTTGCGTGAAGACGTTGTCGCCGCTGGAACTGTAGATCAGCCCCTTGGATCCCGGCCCCACCCCGCCGGTTTTCGCGAACGTTTCCCCGACCGTGATCCCCCCGGCGACTTCGAGTTGGACCAGATCGATCTGCTCGCCGTCGGCGAAAAGCTCCGTGATGCCTTCCGTGGACCCCAACGCGGTGGCGCTGGTGATCTTGAGCACGCCGCGGGAGACCGTGGTTTTGCCGTTATAGGTATTGTTGCCCGAAAGGACGAGTGTGCCGGGGCCGGTCTTCGTGATGTTGGCCGTGGTGGCCGCTCCATTGGTGATCGGCACGCTGATCGTGAGGTTCGCCCCGCCACCGCCGACGTTAAAGGTGCGGTCCACCGTCCCGGCGGTGCTGCTGAGTTCCACGCCGATGGCTCCATTGGTCCCGCCCGAGGTGTCTTCCCTGATCGAAGACGCCGCGGAGCCGGCGGTCGTCACGTTTCCATCGAGAACCAATCGGCTGCCCATTGTGTTGGCATCGGTGCCGCGGCGAAGACTGAGCAGGCTGCCATTGAGCGTCAAGCCACCGCTACCCACGGTGATGCTGGAACGGACGCTGGTGCTGTTTCCGTACAGCGTGAAGTTGTTATCGCCCAGGCCTGCCGTGCCGTTCATGGCGGTGAGGCTCAGGCTGCCGAAGCTCAGGACGGCGCCGCTGTTTCCGACAAAGATCGTCTTGCCCGCCCCGCCCGTGAAATTTCCTGCGCCAGTCACGGTCCAGTTGGTGCCGCTGGGAGCCGAATTGAAGATGCCGCCGGTGATGTCGAGACTTCCGATGGTTTCGACGACGACCGGGTAGCCCGTGTTGAGCCCCGTCCCGTTGAAGACGCTCCCCACGCCGCTCATCGTGACCGCGGCGGTATCCGCAATCTGGTTGTCGCCGCCGAAGGTGACTTTGCCGCCGGAGGTGATGTTCAGATTGCCGGCGAGGGCGTTGCCACTTGTCTTGCTCAGGGTGAGCATTCCCGTGTTAACGGTGGTGAGGCCGCCGTAGGTGTTCGCAGAACCTCCGCTGAGGGTAAGGTTGTACCCTCCGGTTTTGATCAGACCGCCTGCGCCGCTGAGCCCACCGCTCACGGTGATGCTGCCGGCGGCCGTGTCGAAGGTACGTGTGGTGCCCAGGCCGCCGAGGACCATGTTGAGATTGATGGTCTGGCGATCGGCATCGTTGTTGGTCACACTGTCGCCAAGCGTAATGCTATTGTCGGAGAGGGTAAACGCTCCCGCGCCATTGTTGAACGTGATGCCGGCGAAAGCCGTGTCCGGGTCGAAGTCGTTGGAGTTGGTCAGCCCGATGGTGCCGCCGAAGAAGAGCATGTCGCCGGGGCTCGGCGCCGTGCCGCCCCAGTTGTCCGCCGTGGTCCAGTGATTATCCGTGCCGCCGCCATTCCAAGTGCGCTCGACCCCATAGGCAGGGGCGTTCAAGGCCAGAAGCATTGCCAGGGCGATGCCCACCAGCGTTGGGCTCGTGGAACGAAGGAAACGGCACGGAGTCGATCGATTCATGGCTTGACCAGAAAGCGTGTTGGATCAGACCGGTGTTGCACGCCCCCCACCTCCAGCTTGGGCCGGCGGGAGCCAAGGCTCGTTGCCAACCGGTGTCAGGAAGGTGATACTGCACCTTGTACCTTAGTCAAGCGAGTCGGCAAGCGTCAAAGGACAAGGACTGTAAGATTGGACGTTTCCGCTAAACTTGTCGTCCATCCCTCAGGGCGCACCTCTCGGGAGGCGGCCGCTGGGCGTCCCCCCATGTTTGGCGGAGGCGGGAACCTCGAAGTCCTGCGTGGTCGCCGCTTTGGGCAGGTCCACGGCGGTCCCGTAGTCGGTGAACAGCGGCATTCCGTCGGGCAGTTCCTGTTGCGGGAGCCGGGCCCCGTCGGACCC
>JBDKTH010000795.1:0-2717 GCA_039680305.1 Thermoguttaceae bacterium
GCGGAAGCCTTCTGGCCGTGACCATGAAAGGCACCATCGAGGCGTTCTCCAGTGAGGGGCTTCGATGGTGCCTTTCTTTGTTCGGGGCATCCACGCTTTCGAGTCGTCGAGTCAGGATCCCATGCCCCCGGACATTGAGCACGAACTCAGGAAAGACCGTGACCGGCTTGCGGAGTTGGTGACTCAACAAAGCCAGGAACTGCTTCGGCTCAACCGAGCACTCGAGCGTGAAATCCTCGAGCGGGAGCGCATGGAAGCGGAATTGCGCGAAAGCGAGCAGAAGCACCGGACGCTGTTCGAGAGTTCCGCCGAGGCGATTCTCCTGATGTCCGACACCTTTCTGGACTGTAACGAACAAGCATGCCGGATCTATGGAGCTTCGCGTGACGACCTCGTCGGTCACTCCCCAGCCGAGTTCTCGCCACCACGCCAACCCGATGGCGCCGACTCGTTGGAGGAGGCGAAGAGGCATGTCGAGGCGGCCTTGGCTGGAGTCCCCCAGTCGTTCCGCTGGCGGCACCACCGTCGCGATGGCACTCCCTTCGATGCCGACGTCCGACTCAAGGGGGTGACGGTCAGCGGTCGGCAACTCCTCCTGGCCTCGGTCCGGGATGTGACCGAACAGCGGCTTGCCGAGGAAGCGCTGCGGGGAAGCGAGGAGCGGCTGAGCCGTATCGTCAACAGCGCCTCGGAGATCATCTACACGCTCTCTCCGGAGGGCGTCTTTACGTTCGTCTCTCCGGCGTGGACCACAAAACTAGGGCATGCGATCGAGGAGGTCGTGGGCCGTCATTACAGTGAATTTGTGCACCCCGATGATGCGTCCATCTGTCAGGCCTTGGGAATGAACGTGCTCACCACTGGAAAGCCCCAGCGCGGAGGGGAATACCGGGTTCGCCACAAGGACGGCAGTTGGCGCTGGCACTCGTCCGCCGGGTCGGCGATCACCGACCAACAGGGGCGGGGCGTGGCGTTTGTGGGAGTCGCCGAGGACATCACGGAACGGAGGCGGGCCGAGGAGGCGCTGCGCAGCAGCGAACATCAGTATCGCCTCCTGGCGGAAAACGTGATGGACATGATCTGGACCTGTGATCTGGACCTCAACTGCACCTATGTCAGTCCGTCCTGCGAGCGCGTGAGTGGCTTCTCTCCGGAGGAGGCGAGGCGGCTGATGCTCACGGATCTGCTGACGCCGTCGTCGGCGGCGGCCGGACAACGGCGTTTGCAGGAAACCCTGGCGCGTGCACGACAAGATCCGTCCGTCCTCGACCGTCCGCTGACCTGGGAGGGCCAGTTGCGACGCAAGGACGGGGCGATCGTATGGATCGAGGTCAACGTGAGCGTGGTCAAGGATGCCGAGGGATGCCCCATTGGACTCACCGGCGTCACCCGCGACATCAGCAAACGCAAGGAGGTCGAGACCGAACTCAGCCAGGCAAGGCAACTGGCCGAGGCGGCCAGCCAGGCCAAGAGCGAATTTCTGGCCAATATGAGCCATGAGATCCGCACGCCGATGACGGCGATCATCGGATACGTGGATCTCCTGCGGGAGCAGTGCCTGGAGGATCGCGAACCGCGTCGGGAAGAAGTTCACGACTACTGCGAGGTCGTCCTCCGCAACGCCAACCATCTCCTTCAGATCCTCAACGATATTCTCGACCTGTCGAAGATCGAAGCGGGCAAGCTGGAGATCGAACAAGTCCCCTGCTCTCCCTTGGCGGTGCTCGCCGAGGTGATCGCCCTGATGAAGGTGCGGACCGACGCGAAGGGGATCGGGCTCTGGATGCAACCGGACGGCGAGGTCCCGGAGACGATCCAATCGGATTCGACCCGGCTGCGGCAGGTTTTGATCAACCTTCTGGGCAACGCGATCAAGTTCACGGAAACGGGGGAAGTGGTCGTCCGCGTGGGGCTGGAGAAGGCTCGCGAGGAAGGCCCTCAGCTCCGCATCGAGATCACGGATACGGGAATCGGGATGAGCGATCAGCAACTCGCCCGCCTATTCCAGCCTTTTACCCAGGGCGATGGCTCCAGCAGCCGGCGGTTTGGCGGAACGGGCTTGGGACTGGCGATCAGCAGGCGGCTGGTCGAGATGCTTGGCGGGACGATCGCCGTCCGAAGCCAGCCCGGCCAGGGCAGCACGTTCACGATGACCTTGGCCACTGGCCCGATCGGCAAGCTGGTCCCCTGCAACGGATCGTCGGAAACGGCGGCAACCAACTCGGCTCCCCAACGGGACTGCCGCGGGGCGGCGCTGACCGGCTGCCGCGTCCTGCTGGCCGAGGATGGCCTCGACAACCAGCGGCTCCTCGCGCTCGTTCTTCGGAAGGCGGGAGCCGAGGTCCAGGTTGCCCAGAATGGCCAGGAGGCGGTCGACGAGGTGCTTGCGTCTCAGGACGCGGGACACCCCTTCCATCTGGTCCTCATGGACATGCAGATGCCGGTCCTCGATGGCTACGAGGCGACACGGAAGCTACGAGCCGTCCACTGGACTGGCCCCGTCATCGCGCTGACGGCCCACGCGATGATGACCGATCACCAGCGGTGTCTGGAAGCGGGCTGCGACGACTATCTCTCCAAGCCGGTCGACCGCCAAAGCCTCGTGGAGATGGTGCACCGGTACGGAGCGGTCGAAGCCGAGAAGTCAGCAAGACCCCTGCCCTAAGCCGAAGGCCCCGCAAAGAAGTAAGCGGGAAGACAGGAAGAACCAAGGACGC
>JBDKTH010001144.1:0-4800 GCA_039680305.1 Thermoguttaceae bacterium
TTGAAGAAGCCCGGGCGACCCTCGCCAAAACGCCCGACGATCCCCCGGCCAATCTGGCCCTCGGTTCCTGGTTCTGTTTTGAGAAGGACGATTGGGCCAAGGGCCTGCCCCATCTGGCCAAGGGGAGTGACGAACCGATCAAGAAACTGGCCGCCGAGGAACTGGCCTCCCCGCCCAAGGAGGTCGACTCGCAATTGAAGTTGGCTGACGCCTGGTGGGACCTGGGCGAGTCACGCAAGGGCCGGGAGAGGGACGCGATTCTTCTGCACGCCGGATCGTGGTACAAAGAGGTCCAGCCAGAAGTGACGGGGCTGGTTAAGGCGAAGGTCGAGAAGCGTCTGACGGAAATTGCCCGGATCGGCCGCCCGATTCCCCTGTTGCCGTCTCCACAACCCTCGCCGGCCGTTGCCCCCTTCTCCGCCGCCGAGGCCCAGCAGCATCAGGAGCGGTGGGCCAAGCACCTGGGCGTGCCCGTGGAGCGGGCCAACTCGCTCGGCATGAAGTTGGTGTTGATTCCGCCGGGCGAGTTCGAGATGGGCTCCAGCGAGGTGGGAATTCAACGCGCGAGCGATGCTATCAACAAGATTGGTTTCACCTGGGCAAGCGGTCACATCCGCTCGGAAGGGCCTCGCCATCGCGTCCGCATCATTCGGCCGCTGCTCATGGGGGCCTGTGAGGTGACGGTTAGCCAATTCCGTCGCTTTGTCGAGGCCACAACTTACCAAACGGAGGCCGAGAGGGACGGAAAAGGGGGCCAGATGTATAAAAAGGACGGCTGGACGCATGTCGCCGGAACCAACTGGCGCAATCCAGGCGTTGCGCAGACCGAGGACTGTCCGGTTGGGCAGGTCAGTTGGAACGACGCGGTTGCCTTCTGCCAGTGGCTGAGCCGTCAGGAACACGCGACTTACCGCCTGCCGACGGAGGCCGAGTGGGAGTACGCCTGTCGGGCGGGAACTACGGGGCGAT
Source organism: Thermoguttaceae bacterium (assembly GCA_039680305.1). Lineage (GTDB taxonomy): Bacteria > Planctomycetota > Planctomycetia > Pirellulales > Thermoguttaceae > JBDKTH01. Next base: position 970 of record JBDKTH010001144.1, read on the forward strand.
GGAGTTTCGGGGATCGGGAGGAGGATCTTGACAAGTATGCCTGGCATGACCGCAATTCGGGACGGCGTCCCCATCCGGTCGGCCAGAAGAAACCCAATCCCTGGAGCCTTTACGACATGCACGGGAGTGTATACGAGTGGTGTGCCGATTGGGCGTCGGAGGATTACTACCGGGTTTCCCCCGTCGATGACCCACGCGGACCGGCCTCCGGAGACAATCGCATCTATCGCGGGGGGACGTGGGAGTCGGTGACCGTCTTTACCCGCGCGGCGTTTCATCGCTGGGGGCCGCCGGAACTGCGCAACTACGCGCTTGGTTTCCGCGTGGTCTGCGAGATCCGCAATCCATAGAGCCGTCTCTGCACGCCAGAACAACCGTTAGGCAAACAGGACTCTATCAGGCAGGGCGAGCCATGAGCGACACGCTGGACCGACTCGAAGCCGAGGCTCCGTGCAAGGCCACGACAGTCTCGCGAAGGCTCCGATGGCTGATCGCGGCGCATGTCGTCCTGGGGGCGACGTCGGTTCTCAGCGTGTTCTTGCCACCAGACGCCCGTTTTCAGCCGGTGCTTTGGGCACTTTGCTCCGTCTTGCTTGCCCAACTGATGCTGCTGGCCTTCTGGGCCGGGATGGGCGGGAATCGAAGCGTTTGGCGCCTGTTGGGTGCACTTGGGGGATGTGCCTACGTCGCGGTGTGGCCGCTTCTCATTTCCGTCCTGTTGCCTTACTTCGCCGAGACCTCGTCCGGGGAGTGGATCTATGTCTATCTGCCCGCACTTTTGCTCATTTCTGTCATGGTCCTGCTGTTGACCGGAGGATGCCTCGTCATGCGGCGTTGGTTCGTCGAACTACGCCGTCTGCCTCAGCCGATAGACACCGTTAGGCCGCCTCGTTTCCGATACTCAATCCTCCACCTGCTGGTCATCACCTCGGTTGTCGCGGTCGTTCTCGGGTTGATACGCGGTGCCAGACAGGACGACTCGCTCGCCGCGCAGTGGCACAGCCTGACGCTCTTCGCATTGCCGATCGTCGTCTTTCTTGTAAACCTGGTGTGTGCCACGCGAGCGGCTTTGGACCCCGGCCCGATCGGCCGGCGGGTTTCCCTCGTGTTCGTCGTCGCAATCCTCCTTGGCATTGCCCTGGCTTTCGCCGATCGCCAAGACAAGATCGCCTGGTGGCTGCTGCCGTGCTCCGCCCTGGTAATGACCATTCCCACGGCCATCGTCATCGCATCACTGCTGGTCGTTCGTTCCTGCGGCTATCGGCTGATTCCGAAACAGAGCATGAACGGGCCATGATGCCCGGGACTTGGGCGGGATGCGCGGAACGTACCAAATTTCGCGGAAATCATACAAGAGTCTAGCAGAATCGGCATGGTACAACGCGGCGATACCGGTGCTCTCAACTGCGGTGGTCTCGACAAACGGCTCGTCAAGGGAGGTGCTGCCATGGTCTGTACGGCGATTCGCGGTTCAATGGTCGCGGCGGCGTTCTTGGGCTGCTTCTGCGTCGTTTCCTCGACCTTTGCGGCCGGCGGCGACGTGAAGCTGCCCAATCCGTTCTTCGCCTACTGCGTGGGGATCGGCGTGGAAAAGCAGTTGGCCACGCTTCCTGCCCAGAAGGAATTGGCCCCCATGCTGGCCGAGCTTGGCTATGCGGGCATGGCCAGTGTGGGAATCGACGGTGCCCTGGAGCTGGCCCAGACGCTGGAGAACCACGGTCAGAAGCTTCTGGCCGCCTACACGCCCATCAACGTCGACCCGGGCGCGTCGGGCTTCGATCCAGAACTCCTGGAACTGATCCCCAAGCTCGCCGGACATGGGACCGTCGTCTGGCTCGTGATCAATGGCAAGACGTATCAACCGTCGTCGCTCGACGGCGACCCGCGGGCGGTGGAACTGGTGCGTGAGATCGCCGACGTCGCCCGACCGCACGGCATCGCCGTTTCGCTCTACCCTCACCTCGGCTGCTACGCACAGCGGTTGGATGATGTGGTGCGGTTGGCCAAGAAGGCGGACCGGCCCAACGTGGGCGTCACCTTTACCTTCTGCCATTTTCTGGCGACCGATGAGGCGAAGAACATCGATCAGGCACTGGCCGACGCCCGGCCCTATCTAAACATGGTCACGATCAACGGGACCTCGGGCTATGACGCCAAGAACCGCTCGGGCTGGATCCTGACGTTGGACCAAGGGACCTTCGACGTCAGCCCGGTCCTGCGCCGCTTGCGCCAACTCGACTACCGCGGGCCGATCGGCATGATCGCCTACGGCATCAAGGGCGACCGCCGCGAAATCCTCGCCCGATCGATCCAAGGCTGGCGAGCGCTCTCGGCGAAAGCCCTGTCGGATAAGGAGCCCACGCAAACGAAGTGAAAAGGTTGTGGTGCAGGCGCGAGCGTCTGCCTTCCTCCGGTCGCAAGCGACCGGGCTAAACAAAGACTTGCGCCAACGGATTGAACGGTACTGCGATCAGCCCAGTTGCCTGCCGATCCGCAGCGCCTCGTCGATCACCGCCGGCTTGTCGAGCACCTCGCCTTTGCGGGCCACGCCGGGTACCAGGAGCTTGGCCGCCAGGTTGATGTCCATGTACTCGAGCGACCGCCGGAACATCTCGACCAGGATCGCCGCCGTGTCGAGATTGTCTTCCTCAAACGGCACGGCAAGCACGGCCGATTTGCCGGTAATCTGCGGCCGCGTCTCCGGGCAGTTGAAATAGACGAACCGATCCAAGAAACCCTTGAGCAACGCCGTGGGCCCGTACCAGTAAACCGGCGTGCCGAGGACGAGGACGTCGCTTTCAGCGATCTTCGGGTAGAGAGCCGTCATGTCGTCGTTCTTCGCACACCGCCCCGTCTTCCAGCAGACATGGCAGCCGTCACAGGATCGAATCGTCAGGCCTTCGAGAAAGACTGTCTCCGTCGCTGCGCCGGCTTCTGCGGCGCCGTCGAGGATCTTCGTGACCAGAACATGCGTGTTGCCGTTGCGACGCGGACTGCCGACGATACCGAGAACTCGTTTCATGGATTGCTTTCGCTTGCTTGACGGAGTGGTGACGACTGGGGCTCGTTTCCGGGGAGTCTCATTCTTCCTTCGAGTGCAGACGCGACCCTAGGAAATCGCCCGATCCCTCTCTCAGCACTAGTCGTACCTGCTTTGCCGAGGAACTCCTGATGGAAACCTTAAGCGAAATCGTTATTTTGGTCAACATTGCAGCGTGCCAGCGAGAGGCTCAGGAGGAACTGCGATGCACGGACAAGGATTTCGCGGGCCGAATGGACGACTCGGCTGGGGGCTGGGGGCCATGGTCCTGAGTGCCTGGTTGACGGCCGTCATGCTCAACGTCGCCCTGGCAGCCGTCCCCGAGGAACCAACGCCGCTGGCCCCGCAAGCATCCTCGTCCGTACCGCAAGAGCCAACGCCGGCTCCAGGGCCTGTTCCGTCCGCCCCGCCGCCGATCGTGCACGAACTCGCCCCGCCGGGGCTCTTGCCCGGCCGAGCGCCCATCGGCCCACCGCCGACCTTTCTGGGACCGCCCCCACCAGGCGCGATCTGTCGGCCGATTCCCACGGTGGCCGAGCCGGTTGCGGCCTTGGGCGCGACGGTCACCTGGGCGGATGAGGGGGGCGGGGTCCTGGTCCTGGACGTGGCGCCGTTCAGCCCGGCCGCCGACGCGGGATTGCTGCGGGGCGACCGGATCCTGGCAATCAACGAGCAACTGATGTCCACCCCAGGTATCCTGGCCGGCTATATCCAACGCAAGCTGCCCGGCAGCCGGATCTGGATCGCCTATTATCGCTACGGCGTCATCCAGTCCACCAATACGATTCTGG
>JBDKTH010001003.1:0-10187 GCA_039680305.1 Thermoguttaceae bacterium
GAGGAGGTGGAGGTGGTGGCGCTCGCGGTGGCGGTGGATTCAGCGGCGGTGGCGCTCGCGGAGGGGGTGGGTTCTCCGGAGGCGGCGGGTTCTCTGGAGGCGCTCGCCCAGCGCCAAGTCCGTCATACGGCCGAAGTCCTTCCATGAGCCGGTCGGCCCCCTCACCAGCGATGAATCGCCCCGCGCAGTACCCGGCCGCAAGCCGTCCCGCCGCTGCGTCAGGCTATCGGCCGTCGATAGGCGCGGGGCCCGGGGCTGCGGGCGCTCGTCCTGCGCAACTGCCGGCGGCAAGTCCGGGGATCGGCGGTCCGGCTGGCGTGGGCAGGACCGCCTTCGAGTCACCTCAATCCTATCAGCGGCCCAGCCAGGGCCAGGTCAGCAACTTCCTCAACCTTCCGCAGCAGCCGCCGACAGGGCTGCGCAACGCCAACCCGCCAACTGCTGGCCAATTGCCCAGCAGCGGACAAGGCATCCAATCGAAAACCATCACAACCCCCGGTGGTTCGACCGTCACGGTTGCCGGCGGCGCTGGATCGGGAACGACCGCCGGCGGCGCGACCGTTGGTGGGGCCGGTGCGGCCATCAAGGTCGAGGGCGCAGGCGGCAATACCTACGTCAAGGGCTCGGGGGTGGCCGGCGTCTCCAAGGGCGACAACGCCGCCATTGCCGCTGGCTCGCGTGCAGGACTTGAGACGGCTTCTGGTGCAACGGCTGCACGTGGCAGCGGAGTGCGAGCCGCGACCGATGGCACCAACTCGGCCATCCGCGCGGGCAGCGCCGCGGGAATCGCGACCGCTGCCGGCGGCGCCATCGGTGCCGTCCGGGGCGGCTACGCTGACTCGTCCGGCTATCGGCAGGGCGGATCGCTCACCGCCGCCAGAAACCAATGGGGCTACACCGGCGTCCATGCCCACGGCGGGTATGCTGCCGGCGGGGTCGGCCAGGTGGGCTCCGTGACAGGGATTCGCGGCCCTAACGGGAACGTCGTTACCGCCGGCCGAGGCGCGACCTTCGCCAACGGACAGTTCGTCGGCGGCAGGGCCTGGACCGCCGTGAACGGAGCCTACACGCGATGGGGCTATTTCACGCCCGCCTGGCACGGGCGATATCCCGGCGCTTGGTGGCCCGGCAGGTGGACGGTTGCGGCCACGGCCTGGGCGGCGGCAACCTGGGCCACGGCCGGCGCCTATTGCGACTGCGATGGCGAAGGGACGTACTACGACTACGGCGGAAACGTGGTCTACGATAACGATACGGTTTACTACGGCGACCAGCCGGTCGCGTCGGCCGATCAGTACTACGAACAGGCCACTCAAATCGCCGAATCCGGCCAGACGTCCCAGAACGAGGAGTGGCTTCCCTTAGGCGTCTTCGCCGTGATCGCCGAACCCACGCAGACGCAGACCGACAAGGTCGTCCAACTCGCGTTGAACAAGGAGGGGGCCATCCGCGGCAATTATCAGGACTTCCTCACTGACAATGTCACCCCCGTCGCCGGCGCTGTGGACAAACAAACCCAGCGTGTTTCTCTCAAACTCGAAGGCAACGACACGGTGGTCGTCGAGACGGGCCTCTACAATCTGACCAACGATGAGGTGCCGGTGCTGGTCCACGTCGGCCCTGACCGGCAGGAACCTCGCACGTTGATCCGGCTGCAGCCGCCGGAAGGCCAGACGCAACCGCAATCGTAGTCGGCCTCGGCCCGATTGTGCCTGATGTCCCCTCGGGGTATTCCCTAGGCGCTCCGTGGGGAGCAGCTGTGGCTCGATAGCAAGGGTGCGAAAAGGGGCTAATGGGGCCGTTTGGGCTGATGATTCGGCACGAGCCGAACGCTCGCCATCGCGGGAAGCCACCCCGATGCTGTCCGCAGATGTATCACGTCTGCTGCCACGCGACTCTGCCTGCTGTCTATTCAGTTCCCAAAAACACCGGTACAATACCCCTTGGTTCGATTACCGCAAAAGGCAAGCGGAAGGTGATGTATGGCTGCGAAGAAACCGGCCCGTAATGCATTCAAGCAGGGGCAGGTTTCTGACGATCAGCGTCAGGAGCAACTGGAGAAAAAATCTCCTCGTCCCCAAAAGAGCAGTCAGGCCAAGGGCAAAGCGGAAGCGGAAAACAGCGACGCGGTCACGTCCGATCCGTCTTCCTCGTTAGACGCATGTGATGCGACGAACTTGTGCGTCGTGGGAATTGGCGCTTCGGCTGGTGGGCTGGAGGCATTCACCGAGTTTCTCGCGGGTCTGCCCCCGCATGTGGATCTGGCGTTGGTTTTTTTGCAGCACCTCGATCCGCACCACAGAAGCAGCCTGGTGGAAATCCTCTCGCGCGCGACCTCGATCCCGGTTGTTGAGGCGACCGACAACACGCCTCTGCAAGGGGGACAGCTCTACGTCATGCCCGCCGACCGGGATCTGGCCATCCTGCACGGTGTGCTCTATCTGATGGCCCGTCCGGAGAGCGCAAGTCGCCATTTGCCCATTGACTCCTTCTTCCGCTCTCTGGCCGAGGACCAGGGGAGTAATGCCATCGGCGTGATCCTCTCGGGCACGGGTTCGGACGGCGCCTTGGGGATCCGGGCGATCAAAGCGGAGGGGGGGATCACCATGGTCCAGGAGCGGACCAGCGCGAAGTACGACGGCATGCCGGCGGCGGCGATCGCCACCGGACACGTCGATTTCGTGCTGCCGCCGAAGGAACTGGCCAAGGAACTCGTCCGAATCGCCCGTAGTCCGTTAGCTAAGATGCTGCCTGCCTCCGCAACCGACGCCCCGGAGGTCGCCTCCCAGACCGACATGCAGAAGGTCCTGTTGCTTCTCCGGCGGGCAACCGGGATGGACTTCTCCTACTACAAGCGGAACACGGTGGACCGGCGGGTCGCCCGGCGCATGGTGCTCCACCGGATCGAGTCGCTTGGGCACTACGCCCGCTACCTGCAGCAGACGCCCGGCGAGGCGGAGGCCCGGTTCGAGGACCTGTTGATCAACGTGACGAGCTTCTTCCGCGACCCGGACGTGTTCGAAGCCCTCCGGACCGTGGTCTTTCCCCGCATCCTCAAGCAGCGGCCCCCGGAAACGCCGATCCGGATCTGGGTGCCCGCCTGTTCGACGGGCGAAGAGGCCTATTCGATGGCGATCACGCTTCTGGAATCGCTCGGCGAGGACGAGACGGCCACGCGGGTCCAGATCTTCGGCACGGACGTCAGCCGGCAGGGGATCGAGAAGGCCCGCCAGGGCACCTACCCGGAGAACATCGAAGGCGAGGTGTCGCCGGATCGCCTGCGACGGTTTTTCGTCAAGGTCGACAGCGGGTACCAGATCCGCAAGTCGATCCGGGACATGTGCGTGTTTGCCAACCAGAACGTGATCAAGGATCCTCCCTTCTCCCATCTGGACCTGATCAGTTGCCGCAACCTGCTGATCTACATGACTCCGGTGCTGCAGCAACGGATCATCCCCTCGTTCCACTATGCCCTGAAGGGCGATGGGTATCTCGTGCTGGGCGGTTCGGAGACGATCGGTGACTTCGCCCAGTTGTTCTATCTGGTGGACAAGAAACACAAGATCTACGCGAAGAAGGCCACGGCCGTGCGACTGCCGCTGCAGGTTTCCCCCTTGGAGGCGACCACGGCCCACGAGGCACCGGAGCCGGAAATGCCGCCGCTTCCCGACGGCCTGCCCGACCTGGAAAAGGAGGTCAGCCGGATCGTCCTGTCGCGGTACGGACCGCCGGGGGTGGTGGTCAACGAGCAGATGGAGATCGTGCGCTTCCGCGGCCAGACCGGCCGGTTCTTGGAGCCCGCCCCCGGGGCGGCCACCTGGAACCTGATGAAGATGACCCGGCCCGGACTGACCGTCGAACTTCGCGCCGCGTTGCACAAGGCCCAGGCGGAGAACGCCCCGGTCCGTAAGGAAGGCGTCCGCGTGCGCTCCAACGGCAGCACGGTCCTGGTCAACCTGGAAGTCATCCCCATGGGCGTGAAGCGTCCCGAGGGGCAGCACTATCTCGTGCTCTTCGAAGAGGTCCTCGCGTCCCCCGTGGCCTCCGAGCCGGATCAGAAAACCAAACCCACCAAGCGGGCGATCCACGCCGCGCAGCAGGAAATCGACACGTTGCGAGCCGAGCTGGCGTCCGCCAAGCAGACGCTCCAATCGATCATCGAAGAGCACGAGGCCACCAATGAGGAGCTTCGCGCCGCCAACGAGGAGGTCCAGTCGAGCAACGAAGAACTCCAAAGCACCAACGAAGAACTCACCACGGCCAAGGAAGAACTCCAATCGACCAACGAGGAGTTGACCACGCTGAACGAGGAACTGGAGAACCGCAACGCCGAATTGCGCCAGGCGGTCAACGACCTGAACAACCTCCTGAACAGCGTCAACATCCCGATCCTGATCCTCGGCAACGACCTATCGATCCGCTCCTTCACCTCCTTGGCCGAGCGGACTTTCCGGCTCATCCCGGCCGATGTCCGCCGACCGATCGGGGAACTGCGGTTGGGGATCGAGGTCGAGAACCTCGAAGCGATGGTCCGGGACGTGATCGATTCGCTCAACATGCGGGAAGAAACCGTTCGCGGCCAGGATGACCGCTGGTACAACCTGCGGATCCGCCCCTACCGCACGACCGACAACAAGATCAGCGGCGCCGTGCTGTCCCTGATCGACGTCACGGAGCGCAAGCGGATCGAGGAACTCCTGCAGAACCAACAGGCCTTCGCCGAAAGCCTCTTGGCCATGCTCCAGAACCCGATGGTCGTGCTCGACGGCGGGTTGCGCGTGGTGACCACGAACCAGGCCTTTGACGAGACCTTTCACTTCCAGCCCGAGCAACTCCGCGGCGTCCGACTCTACGACGCGGGGGACGGCGCATGGAACGGATCGGCGTCGCACACGCTCTTGGAAGAGCTCCTGTCGGCCAAGTCGCGGGTCGACGGCTTCCCGCTGGAGATGCAACTCCCCGACGGGGGACACCAAGCCTTTTCGGTCAACGCGACACGCATCAGCCAGGACGGAAAGCCACCTTTCCTGATCCTCCTGGTCCTCAAGGAGACCGCCCATGGCCCGCCCTCATGAGCCTCAAACAAGGACGGATGCCCTGCGTCGGCGCGCCGAGACGATGCTCGCCGAGTATTCCCGCGAGCAGAGGATGCCCTCGCCCGAGGACGTTCAGCGTCTGATGCACGAGTTGGAGGTCTATCGCGTCGAGTTGGAAATGCAGAACGAGGAGTTGCGCAAGAACCAGGGGCTCCTTGAGGAGTCTCGTGACCGCTACGTCGACCTCTACGACTTCGCTCCCGTCGGCTATGTCACGCTCGATAGCCGGGGCCGCATCGCGGCGCTCAATCTTGCCGCCACGAAGATGCTCCAAACCGAGCGGGCCTTTCTGATTGGCAAGCCGTTTGCCCTTTACGTCGCCGCCGAGGACAAGGACAGGTTCCTCGCCTTCCGCCACAAGTCGCTGGAGGCCGCCGAGCCGCTGACCACGGAGCTTGCGCTGCATGGAGGCCGGGACGAAAGGCGGACCGTACAGCTTGACAGCATCGGCTTCGACCAGGCCGAGGGGCGGTTCTGCCGCATGACGCTCACGGACATTTCCAACCGCACCGCGGCCGAAGAACAGATCCGCGTGCTCAACGCAACGCTGGAGGAACGCGTGGCCGAACGGACGGCGTTGGCCAAGCAGCGGACCGGGCAACTGCAGGCCCTGGCCGTCGAACTCGGCCTGACCGAACAACGCGAGCGACGGCGTCTGGCCCAGAGGCTCCACGACGGCCTCCAACAGCTTCTCTATGCCGCCCGGCTCTCGCTGGAGACGATCCGCCGCCACGCCACCGCCCCAAAGACCCTGCGGGCGATCCAGCAGACCGATGATCTACTGACCCAATCGCTGGCCGAGTCGCGTTCCTTGACCATCGAACTCAGCCCGCCGGTCCTCTACGACGCCGGGCTTGTGGCGGCCGTGCAGTGGCTGGCACGCCAGTTCCTGGAGAAACAGCATCTGGAGGTGGAAGTCCAGGCCCACGACGGGGTCGAGCCGATCACCGAAAGCGTCCGGGTGTTCCTGTTTGAAGCCGTCCGGGAATTGTTGTTCAACGCCGTCAAACACGCGCAAACGAACAAGGTCTGGGTGGAAGTGACCTCCCCGCAGGGCGAGTTCGTCCAGGTCGTGGTCACCGACCGGGGCGCGGGATTCGACGCGAGCCGCCCGCCGGACGCCGATCCTGGCAAGGGGAGTTTCGGGCTCTTCAGCATCCGCGAGCGGCTGGCCGCGTTGGGAGGTCGCCTGGACATCGAATCGACCCCGGGGCATGGCACGCGGATTATGCTTACCGCGCCGCGAAATGCCACCACCCGGGTCGCGCGCCGCGCGGCCCGCGTCCGATCCGAGGCGATCGCCTCGGAAAATGTCGCTCTGGCCGAGACGCCGGAGGAGTTTTTGGACCTGACGGGCAACAAGATCCGCGTGCTGTTGGTCGACGATCACCAGATCCTCCGTCAAGGGATGGCCAGCATGCTCATGGAAGAGCCCGACGTGGCCTTGGTGGGCGAAGCAACCAACGGGCAGGAGGCGATCGAACTGGCCCGCCGCACCCGGCCCCACCTGATCTTGATGGACGTCACGATGCCCGTGCTTGACGGCGTCGAGGCCACCCGACGCATCATGAGCGAGCTGCCGGAGACCCGCGTCATCGGACTCTCGATGCACGACGAAAGCGACCTGGCCGAGGCTATGCGCAAAGCCGGAGCCGTGGCCTATCTCTCCAAAGGCGGACCGTTCGATGTCGTGATGGATGCCATCCGCAACCATGTGGTCGTGCCATAGGGCCCGCGCAGAAAATGAGTTGGGCACTTTCATGCGAGCAAAGGCGGCTATCGGGCTGAGCTACCCACGCCGCAAGGCCGCCATTGCTCGCATGAATGGCGGGGCCAGAACACTCTCTCGTTGGTTCTTCATATTTGCCCAACTCATTTTGACGCGGGCCCTTATCTCTGCTCTGGCTCGGGTTCGTCGTCCACGCTGACTTCCTCGCTCTCCGTCTCGTCTTTCGACGTTTCGCCCGTCTCGAGCAAATGGAGCAAGCCATCGAGGACCGCGCGAGGGTCGGCGTACCAGTCCTTGGCCAACACGAAAGTCACGTTCCAGCCGAAGTCGCGCAGGAGCTTCGGACGCATCAGGTCGCGTTCCAACAGGTCCGACTGGTCGTAGTAGGCATCGTGGTCGCAGAGGATCGCCAGGCGATAGACGGCGTCGCCCGCGCGGCGCACGGCCAGGTCGCAGCGGAAATGGGACTGGCCGATCGCCCGATCGACGAGGTAGCCCCGCTCGGCCAGGGCCGCGGCGAGTTGGTCGGCGACGAGCGAGGTGGGCCGCGCGTGGTCGACGTCGTCGGTGTCCTGCCAGCGCGACATGCCGCGGAGCACGCGACGGACCGACTCGGTGTCGCCCGTCGAGACGGCCTCGGCGTAGCAGAGGTAGTTCTTCAGGCAATTGGCGCCGTCGTTGTACTCGTTGGTGATCGCCGTATGCTGGATCGAGCTGACGACGGCCATGTGGTGCTTTGCCCGGGAAAAGGCGACGTTAAGCCGTTTTTCGCCGCCGCTCTTGTTGATCGGGCCGAAGTTCATCAGCATCTTGCCGTTCGGCCCGGGACCGTAGCAGATGCTGAGGATCATGATGTCGCGTTCGTCCCCCTGGATGTTCTCCAGGTTTTTGACCAGAAGGCCGACGAACTGCCCGTCGACCTCGCGTTCCAGCTCGGCGTCCAGCAGGCGGCGAAACGGCCGGTCTTCCTGGCCCAGGCGGTCCAGTGCCGCTTCGATCTCGCCCTGCTGGGCCTCGGAAAAGGCGATCACGCCGATGCTCAACCCGGTCTCTCTGCGCAAGAGTTCCCGAACCAGTTGGGCGATGTAGTCGGCCTCGGTCCGATTGCGACGCTTGTCGTAGACGCCGTGCTCCATGAGGTGGAAGCTGATCGAGCGGGCCAAGAGTTCGGCGGCGCCCGTCTCGCCGTCCGCCGCTCCGGCGGCCCGGATCGGCGGGCGGTCGGCCGTCGGAAGCGATTCCTCGGGCACGGTCAGCAGCCGGCCGTCGTAGAAGGTCCAGTTCGAGAAACTGACGAGCGACTCGCTGCGGCTGCGGTAATGCCAGCCGAGCATCGTGGAGGGGAGATTCTTGGCCGCGTGGTTCAAGAAGCTATTGCCCTCCAGGTCGTACTGGACCAGCTCGCCCCCTTCTTCGACCAACAGTTCCTCGTCCTCCTCGCCGTCGCGCTTCGCCGAGAAGAAATCGGTCGGCGGCAGCTGCATCTCGTCGCCGACGACGATCGCCTGCTCGGCGCGGAAGAGCGAAGGGACCGCTTCTTCGAGGGTGATCTGGCTGGCCTCGTCGAAGATCACCACGTCGAAATAGGTGTCGACCAACGGCAGGGTGTCCGACACGCTCAGCGGGCTCATCAGCCAGACCGGCTTGAGGTCCTTGACCACCTCACCCGAGTCGCCCGACACCAGGTCGCGGATCGACTTGAACCGCATCGACTTGCCGAACTCATGCTCCAGTTCGCGGCGTCCGCGGCTGTAGCCGCGTTTGAACTCCTTTTGGGGTTCGGAAAGCTGGGAGGCCGGAAGGCTGGAGACGCGGACGTTCTCCAAAAAGCGTTCCCGGACCCGGCGGCGGATTTCTGCCGCGTTGCCCTCGAGCCACTGGGCATAGAGCCGCTCCAGGCGGCCGACGTGCCGCGAGCGCACGGCGCCGGTGAAACTGCTCAACGCCCGCTCCTGGCGGCAGACCTCGGCCAGGGCCCGGTCGGCGGCGGCCGCCTCAAGCTCGCTCGGCGTCAGCGTGAAGCGGCGCATCGCCCCGGCGAGCGGTTCGGGCATCTGGGCCAACTCTTCCAGGCATTCGAGAAACGCCGGCAGATCGTCCAGCGATGCCAGGGCGTTTTGCAGCTCAGCCCGCAACTCGGCAAGCGGCTGTTCCGCGCCGTCGGTGATCTTGCTCAGCTCCGCGGCCAGCGCGCTTAACGATTCCTCCGCTTCGACCACCCGGGCGAGGATCGACACGGCCTTGGGCGAGCGCACCAGGGCCGCGTGAATCCGCCCAATCCAACCGGGCATCGCAGGGATCGCTTCGCGCAGCCGGAGCACTCTTTGGCTTAGCTCCTCCACCGGCTCGGCGGTCCCCAGGGTCTCGGCCAACTGCGCACGCTGCCAGTCCAGTTTGGCCGCCTCGGCGTATTCCTGCTGGAGGGCGGCGAGAACCTGGCTCCAACGGGGTCGCACGACGTGGGTCTGGAAATCGTAGGCCCGATTCAGAATCCGCCGCAAGCGCCACCAGCCGGGCGACAACCAGGCGAAGTGTCGTTGTTCCAGCGTTCGTGCCTGATCGAGCGCCGCCGTGACCTCATCGGCCGGCAGCTTCTCGCGCCAGGCCTTGGTCGCCTCGCGAGCCCGGGCAAGCGTCGTCTCCTGACGACGGAGCTTCCGGACGGCCTTGAGAAACTCGCCGGCCGCGGCGCTCTGGGCCTCCAAGAGCGCGAGCTTCCCCGCCCGCGCCACGGGCAGGACCTCTTGGGCATAGTCGATCAGTTGCCGAGCCTGGGTCAGGGTTTGCCATTGGTCGCGGGGAATCCCGCTGCGGCCCAGCGCCTCGTCCAGTCGGGCCAGGTGCCCTTGGGCCGCCTGGGCCGCGGTGCTGACCAGTTCCAGCGGATGCTCCGCCTGGGCCACGCGCGGAGCCAACAGGTGCAGGGGATGCCGGGCCAGGACGCCGTCCGCGCGGATCTCGCGCACGGAACGGGCCAAGGCCTCGATCCGCTCGCGGTGCTGCCACCAGGTGGCGTAGCGCGGAAGCTGTTCCTTCTCCAGGGCCGTCAACTCGGGCCGTTGGTCGCGAAGCTCGACGCAACGCTCCACGAGTTGCCGGACCGAAAGGCCGACGTCCGCCGGCGTGTGGTGCATGGCTGCGTCGAACTGTTCCAACGGGCGAAGCTCCGCCTTGAGCCGCCGCACGAGTTCCGCGTGCCGGCGCCGCTCCTTGGGCGAGGCGGCCTGGGCCTCGGCGAGGATCTGTTCGTAGGTCTGCTTCAGGTCCATGACAAACTCCCGCTTGTCCGCTTGGGAGTCGTGGATCAGGGAGCAGTGGTCGCCCAGTCCGCGCTGGCGGAGCCGCGCGTAGACGACGTCGAT
>JBDKTH010000516.1:0-4915 GCA_039680305.1 Thermoguttaceae bacterium
ACCCTGAACCCCGAACCCTGAACCCTCCTCACGTGATCGCTTCCACAAAACGCTTCACATCCACAACGCTCGTTCCCTCCACCTGCTGTTGCTCGCGCGAGAGCGGACGTGCCGGAGACGCCGAGGACGTGGTTCGGGCGAAACCGGCCTCCTGGACCGACCTTGCCCGCTGCTCGACCATGGCACGCATCTGCGACTCGTCGGACGCGGCCAGGAGCGATTCGAGAAACGGCGGGCTGACGATCAGACGCGACCAGGGATCGGTGGCGTTGGCATCCGGCAGATGGTGCTCGGCCAGAAGGCGGTGGATGACCTCCTGTTTTTGGCGAACCGCTTCGAGCGTCTGGAGCCGGTCCAATTCGCCTTGGAGCCGGGCCACCTCGGCTGTCGGCTGGTGCAAGAGTTGTTCGACCAGGTCGGGCCGCTGGCGCTTCAGGTCGTCAAGCGTCACCGAGGCCAGGGACGCGTGCTCGGCCTCGGACCTCGGGGCTGCGTCGCCGGTGGCGGTCGCCTCGAACAGGCCGCGGGTCGTCGCCGGATCGGCCACCAGGTCGACGCTCTGCACCTTGGTGATCGCCTCGACCACCACCCGGTCGCCCTGCCGCGAGGTGCGGGCTTGGACGTTGTGAGAAAAGCCGACGTTCTCCGGGGCATGGGCGGCGTCCCAGAGCAACTGCTCGGCCAGGGCGTGCTTGGGGTTGAAATGCAGATCGGCAAACAGCCCCTCGGGCCGGGCCGCCACGTTGCGGATCACGCCGAGGCGATCCTGATAGTCGCGCGGCGCCAGCGGGTCGCCCTTGGGGTGATTCACATTGACCTTGGCTTCCTCGTAGAGCGGGACCGCCGCGGCCAGGGCCTCGGGCAGGTAGCTGCGCCCGTTGCGCGACTCCAGCCCAAGAATCTTGACCCCCCGGATCACGCCCAGCGGTTGGTCGACCCGCAGCTCAATCCCCCGCGAGGTGACAAACTCTTGAAGCGTTTCATTCATCGTCGATGCTCCTGTAAAAAACAAAAGAGCCCGCCAAAGAAACCACGATGGTTCCTGGCGGGCTCTTCTTGATACCTACTTGACGTAAGCTCTTCGGATACCCGTGCGGCCGATTGCCAGCCGCGCTACCGTTCGATCTGTTCCACCTTGCGGCGGATACTCTGAATCGTGCCGTCCTGAACCTGGATTTCCACGGCGACGATGCCATGGAAACCATGTTGGAGCGATTCCGCGAGCAGCTGGCCGAGCAGCATTTTCAGCCGGGCCAGTTTCTGCTGATTGCCTGGTGATTTGCGAAGTGTCATCATGTCTGGCAGCTTAGAAAATTCGGCGGCCATTTTCAATGGGCCTTTTTGGCCACCCCCAGAAGCGACTGTTCCTTGTCCGGATCCAGCCCGTGGCGCACGGCCATCGTCTGGACCGACATCACGCCATTGCGCAACAGGATCTGATCGGCCTGCGCCTCCTTGAGTCGGTCGCGCACGGCCAGCGACGGCGGGACGGCCTGGATCTCGACCCGCTCGAGCGCCTCGCGCGGCAAGCGGCCCGCGTCAACCGCCCCCACGAGGACCCGCCGCATCAACTCCCGATCGTCTTCAAGCAGGTCGTGCTGAAGCCGCTGGAACATGCGCACCGCCGGCCCTTCGGCGACCATCGTCGAGGCGTAGTTGGCGTTCGAGGCGTCGCTGGTGAGCATGAACTCGGGCATCACCAGCCGGCTGGCGATCGCGCGCAACTCGGCCTGGAGCACGGCCACATAGCGGCTGGCGTCGACCGTGGCCGCGGGGAACTGGTAGTCGAGTCCGCCGAACGTGTCGAGGATCGTGCCGGGGGCGTAACGCTGAAAGTAGTTCGTCTTTCCTGTGCCTGGACTGGTTGTGGTCGCACTGGCCCGATCGGCGACAAACTGCTGGACGCTCCCCTTGGTCGCCGCGTTGTGCTTGCGGATCAGGGCGATCGCCGACTGGATCTCGGCCACCACGCTCATGTTGCGCAAGAGCTTCTCCGCGCGGCGGAGATTTTTGCGCACCGCATAGAACAGTGGCAGCCCGCGTTTCACATTGGCGTCAACGTTCGCCTTGCGATGCTGGATCTGGTCGGCATCGACCCAGCGCCCGTCGAGATAGTAGCCCAACACCGTCTCCACGTCGTCCGGAGCCGTCTGGATGCCGAAGTTGGCCGCCGGATCGCCGGCCCGTTCGGGCGGAGTGCTGATTTGCGACGGTTCCACGAACCGGATGCGGGTGATCCCGTCCGGAGCGGGAAAGAACCGCAAAAAGGCCTCGCCGTCGCGGTCCAGACGCCGCTGCACCTCTTGTTGCCGCTTCTGCCACTTGTTGACCCGGACGAACTCGTCCAGCACCGTCTGGACCTCGCCGATCAACTCGTCCCCGGCCTGTTCTCCTCGTTTGCTGGCGGCCCGGTAGCTGTGTCCCGGGCCGACGATGAAGCTGATGCGGTTTTCGTGGCCGTTGATGGCGAACTCGTTGCTCACGGCCAATGCGCGGCACTGGCTGCGGATCTCGCGGAGCTGCTGTTCATTGGTGAACGCGACACCCGCGGCATCGCCGCCCCGCGCGTCGTCGCCCAACGGGGCCCAACGCGAGCCGTCGACGTCGTACAAGGCCTCGGCCGGATCGACGGCGCTATCCCAAATGCTGTCCAGGGCCTCGACCAGCTGCTTTTCCAGCCGCGTCAAGGGCTCGCTCGCCTCGGGCGTGGGACTCGATCCGATGTTCGAGTCAGGTCGTTCGGTTTCTCGCTCGATCATTGCTCACCTCCGCTTCGCAACGAATGCTCCAATGGGCTTATGTCGTACGGGGCGACGTGCCCCGGTTCTGCCAGGCCATTGTGAAATCCTCCACTTCATCCTTCTCCGAGATACTCGAACGAGACGACCGTGCGCCCGGCGGAACCGCGGTATCTCTTGGCGGCCCACCCACGACGCGCGGTGCCGGCCTTCTTGACACTCACCGTGCGCCACTTGGGCGAATGGCGACAATGCGCGATCATGGCCGGGTGGCTGGCCGTCACGTTCACGCGGTGGCCTTCCTCGCGATGTACGTCGGCCACCGTCTCGAGCAGACGCATCCCGATGCCCAGCCCCTGGTAGTCGGGCAGCGTGACCAGTCGGCTGATGCGCCAGCGCCCGGCTCGCCCGATGAGCGACACCGTCGCACAAAACGCCACGGGAACCTCGTGCCACAAGGCCAGGTAGCAGCGGGCCGCAGGCGACAGGGTGCCGCTCAGATAGTGATGACGCGCAAACAGTTTCCACGCACGACGTCGGCAACGAACGAGTTGGAGTTCGATCGGCGGTCGTTGAAGACACCTCCGGCTGAACTGCGACGTCGCCATATCGATCACCCAATCCGGCTGGAGCCACTCGGTCACATCGTAATGACAAGTGACCGCCACGAACCGGCCGCCAATCGTTCCCTTGCGGATTCCTTTGGCAATCGCCGCCGAGGTGACCCGGGCCACATTGCGATCGACAACGCTCGTAAACTCATCGAACGCCACCAACGGTTGCGCCGGGCCGCTTCCCGCCTCGGCCAACGCCCGGGCCAGGTCGCAGCGGAACTGCTCGCCGGTCGAGAGGACGTGATACGGCTTGATCCAGCTCGGCGGCGAGCCGAACCCTACGGCGGTAAACAGGCCGGTGATCTCCTTGGTCGACCGTTGGCCCAGGCAGTCGATCACCGCCCGATCCTCCGGCCACGCGTAGGCCCGATGCAGCCGCTCCCCGAACATCTCTCGGGCGAGCGTACTTTTGCCGCTTCCCGACGGCCCCACGATCAGCCCCATCCGCCACGAGTCCTCCAACTCCGGCACCTCCACCTGGAACTGCTCCGTGGCCCGCTGGCCAATCGCCACATCAAACATTCCCGCCACCTGCTGGACTCGGAACGAGTTATGGATTGGGCAACTCACCGTGACGTTGATCGTGGGCATGGGAAACTCCTTGGAGTACGCGGTACGCAGTGGCGGGCGTCGCAAGCTCGGCACCGCCCTGCCTTCCTCCCTCTCCTTCCGGGAGAGGGCCGGGGTGAGGGGAACTATCGATAACCATATCCATGGCAATTCCCCTCACCCTAACCCTCTCCCAAAGGGAGAGGGGACTGGAATCGCCACGTCTCACTAACCGCTCTCTACAGATTCAACAACCGGCACCGATAACCTTCTCCCGTCAACCGCTCGAACAAACCTCGCTGTTGGTCCTCATCGCGGCACTCGATGACCACTTGAAAGGCTTCGGGAATCGGAATCTCTTCGGCCGACTCCGGCGCAGTGGGACAGGGCACGCCCGACACGGCGAGGAGTTGGTCGAGCACGGTTTGGACCGACGCGTTCCGGCTGTCCACGTCGCCCAACAGACTGGCCAGGACGGTCTGGTCCGTTTCGGCCATGCTGGCCAGGGGATCGTGGAGGGCCAGGAGCTTGGCGGCCTCGGGCTCGTCCAGATCGACAATCAACACGGGCACTTCCGTGTCGGGCGTGGTCTCGGCCCGCAAATGCCCGTCGATCAGCTCCAGGGAGCCGTCGGGAAGGGCCCGGGCCAGCAGGGCGGCGGCGTAGCCGATCTCCGCCAACAGTCCACGCAACGCCTCCTGCTGAGCCCGGGGATGAATGCGCCAATTCTTCGGGTGAGGACGCAGTTGACTGGCCTTGACCCGACGCAACTCCTTGATGCGGTCGCGAATCTCCATCGCTCTTCTCTCCTTGACGCCGTCCACGACGGCCACACGCTATGACACTGTCTCAAATTCCATTCCCCTCTCCCTTTGGGAGAGGGTTAGGGTGAGGGGAATTGCCATGGATTCGGCGATCGACAGCTCCCCTCACCCCGGCCCTCTCCCAAAGGGAGAGGGAGTTCGGAAACCGCGTCTATGGGATCTCGGGCAACCTTGCAACGAGGTGCTCCAG
>JBDKTH010001214.1:0-4771 GCA_039680305.1 Thermoguttaceae bacterium
GACGGAGCTCTGCAATCTCTCGCTCGTGGGCAGCGAAGTCGATTTCCCCGAAATCCGTGAATTCCTGGACTCGGGTCAGCGCTGCCGCCCGAACGCGCAAGTAAGTGGCTTGCTGCTCGACTTGGGCGATGCGTCGCTCCAGTTGGTCTCGTCGTTCGGTCAGTCGCGTGATTTCTTCTGTAAGGTGGCGCCGCTTTTCCCGGTTGTCCCAGCCCAGCACGAAGTAGCGTGGATCGGTCATCTTGTCGCGGTCATCCTTCTCGTGCCTCACACCGCGATACTTCACGTGCCGATTCCGCGTCATCGCCAGGCCATCGGCAGTTTCGAACTCGTCCAGCGTATCGCAGCAGAGAAAATCAAAACGCTCTTCCAGCTCGGCCTTGACCCACGGAAGCAAAGGATTCCCCTCGCGATAGACCAGTTTGCGCAAGAGAGACTGGCCATGCAGCGGCGATCGACGCGAGGGTCCGGTTCGCTCCCCAACGCGAAGGTAGACGAGCCGCTGGCCTCGGTTGCTACTGTCCGCCACCCGCATCGCATCCACATAGCGGCTGACGATATGGTAGTATCGCTGCGGTACGAGCAGGCTTAGCGCGAAGCCGCGTAGAACCATTTCTATCGACGGCTCCCAAGCCCGCTCTTCCGGCTTCACCGAAATGATTTCTGCCGCAAAAGGTAGGTCCCTCTCGGACAGCCCCAGATCGGCGCAGAGGTTGCGTCTCAACACAGCCGTCCATTCGGGCAGGTTACTTTGACGCTGTGCAAGCGCTCGAAGCTCGCTTTCGCTCTCGCGCAACGTTGCTCGGATGCTACCGTACTCCCCAACCAGGGCGTCCCTTTCCGCGGAATCCTTCGCAAGTTGTTCTGAAATGCCGCAGAGCAGCAACGGCGTCTTAGCCTGCACCGCCGCGAACGCCGATTGGTCCAGCACCTCTTGGGGAATCCCAGCTTCCCGAAGTGCCTCATGATAGCGTTGGTTGCTTGTGCGTTTCATATCTGCTTGCGATTGGTGATTCTGAATGAGCAACGGGATCTGCCGCAAGCGTTCCCCTCCCGCCTGTTCGATCTCATTCTTCAGGCGTCGGCATTCCTCCTGTTTCTCGGCAAGCTCTTGCCCGAGGCGTCCCTTCCTCGCTGCGAGCGACTCCAAATCTCTGTGAAGAGCGTCGCTGGCTGGAATGTGAATATCTACGCTCTTCTGTCGAAAGAAGGTGTCGGCGGCGGCCAAGATACGCTGCAAACGGTCGAGCTGAGAGGCTTGCTCCCGGTATTCGGCACCGGTCTGGGCGACCGGCTCAAGCAGCTCCCCTTGGCGCCGCACCCGCACCAAGCTCTGATGCGCTTCGCTCAATTGTGTGAAGTGGCTGAGAAGGCTCGCCACCTTCTCGCCCCAAGGTTTCGCTTCCAGCATGTGCTCGCGAATGAAGCGGTTGAGACTCTGAATGTCCTTCACCGCCACCGTCTGGTTGAAGATGTCCATCGCCTTGGGACGCACGCCGGTCATCTTCATAAACCAGGAGTAGTACTCGGTGTAACTCTTCGTAGCACGAAAGCCACGCTTTTCGATCTGCTGCCGCAGCCTCTCCATGTTCTTAAAACCGCCCAAGTCTTCCGCAATGGATCGCTCGGATGGCGCAATGCAGTAGACCTTATCGACACTGCCGTCTCCGGTGAGATACAGGATGACGGCAACCGTGAACAGCTGGTTGACGTCCTCGTTGTAAAAGCACGCCAGGAGGGCGGAGTAGTGCGATCCTTTCGGTCGCAAGAACCGGACTTCGCCGCGATTATCCTCATCGCGACTGGAACGGCCATACGCTCCCTTGATATAGGAACGTTCGTCGCGGTCCTGCTTGTGGCCCCCGGCGGCGACGTTGTAGTTGCGCGTCCCTGGCCGCACTAAGAGAGTGAGCATCGCATCCACGAGCGTTGATTTTCCTGACTCATTCTGCCCCACAAGCAACGCCGTCTGTCCGTTTGGCCGGACCAGGTGAACGCTGCCATTGGTGCTGTCGAATGTGCCCCAATTGTAGACTTCCAACTTGTGGAGTCGAAAGCCGGGCCTGCAGTTGATCGCGTTGGGAAACTGGTCATCCATTGGATTGGTTCGATTGATCGTCCTCGGCTCGCCGTCCGGCCACGCTAGCCAACTGGACTTTTAGGCTTTCAAGTTCCGCGGCTTGCAAACGGGCCTTCAGAATACGTCGTATCTCCCACGTTTCTGGTTCGTCGCTGAATCTGCCGATGAATCCCAGGTCTTCCAACTTGCCGAGCGTCTGGGACAATTCGCGACGTTGCCGCACCTGATCGCCGTGGCTTGGAAAGAAGAGAGTCCACTGGTCAAACAGTGCAGTCATCTCCACGACACAACGCTCATTATGCACGTCCTCTTCCTCAAACTTCCGAAGTTCCTCGCGGAGTAGAACGCACAACAAGGTTGCCTCGTAGCCCAACCGCGTCTTTCGGAACAGCTTGGGCAGCCCCTCATAACCGTCGGGCAATTCGTCTTCGGATGCCTGCCGCAAATACGCCAGCCCTTCGGGCTCATCGACGACCAAGAGCAGCCCCAGTCGCCCGAAGTAACCCTCCAGATGAGACTGCGCACCAAGCACAAGGTTCCAAACGCGGGGTTCCGTCGCGTAGACTGCTCCCTGAAGCAAGCGGACGGCAGCGATACTCCACTCGCGAAACTCCGGCAATCCGGTACTTGGCATCAGGTGTCTCCAGTCTTCGGGATGAACTGAACAAGCGGCACAGTGACCAGAACCGCGCGGCTGTTCCCATTGCGTGCCGGCACCAAGATTTCCTCTTCTGCGTCGCGGTTGATGATGTGGCCGTCGTCGCGTGCGATCTGCAGGTAGCCAAGGATCTCGACCACACCGGCCGCGGGAGGATGCTCGGCCAAGAGGTCGCCGAGGGTCACGGTCCCGGCGCGTGCGACCGCCGCCTGAACAGAAGCACGCATTCCGTGCCAGTCCAGTCGCTGCAGCATCGCGAGCCCTCGAAAGGCCTCCATGCGACGCTCCTCGTCCGCCTCATGCTCCGTGAGGTCTACCTGTACGAATTGCGGCGGCTCGCTCCAAAACGTGCGAGCAAACGGCGAGGCGATCTCGATTTTCGTCTCCACATCCACGCCAACACTGTCCTTAGGAGGTGCGGCGGCCAGGGACGCCGCCAACCCCCTAATCTCTCGCAGCAGCTCTGCAACACGCTGTCGGTCCCGGTACGCCCTCACGTCAAGAAGCCGTCTGAGCGTTGCCGAAAGCCGCTGGTTCGTGTGCATCACCTTCTGGGCTTCGGCAAGTAGCATGGGTACCATACGTTGAATGGTCTCCAATCCGTCCGCTTGTTCAGCCAACTCTTCTATGCGCACAAGCTGCTGAATGATCACTTCAAGCTTGTCCTGCTGGGCAGGCGAGAGGATAAACCGCACAAACTCGTGGAAGCTGGCCCCCTGGTCTTCGCGTTTCAGCACATCTTCGGCATCCAATGCGAACTCAAGGATACCGCCCCGCGTGTCACGCCCTTCATTCTGACGTTGCTGAACCTGCTGGGTGATCTCTTTGAACTTCTCTTCCACCGCGCGAAAATCGCCCTGAAGCTGCTTGAGCAATGACACGGCCATCGCGAATCGCTCGCGAATTTGCGATGGTTGATACCTCGCCACCAATCCTTCCGTTTCAATGCGGGCAATTTCGCTCTCAAGACGCAGTTTTTCATCGCGAAGATGAGCCAACCGAGTCTCGGGGTCGTCAGACGCTTTGATCACAAGATCGGTCAGTGTCTCGATCACCAATCGCAGCCTCGATTCCGTGCCTACAAAGCCCAAGTCTTGGTCAAGGACACGATCGAGAAAGGCAATGACGTCCTCAGTATGCGGCGTCAACTGGTACACCGGCTCATTACGCCCTGCTTCAAGAAAGCGGTGCAGCCACCTTGTCTCACTGGAACACCAACTGGAGAGATAATCCTCCGGTTTGTCTCGCAGTGCCTCGGGATGGGCCTCCTGGATGCCCTCTTGGTACGCGATCAGGGCGGCGTGAAGGTCCGAGTGTGGAGTTGTGATTCGTCCGGCCTTCTTGAATTGCTGATTCAGGAAATCTACGATAAACGGAGCATTCTGGGACCGCAGGAGACGTAATGCAGGCGAAGTCTTAAAGTAGACAAGCAGCGTGCCCAGATTCATCGTCGCCCCCTCCGGACCATCGCGCGGTGAAACGGCCCTGGCTCGGGATCGCAGGAATTATGCGATTCCCGGGTTAACGCTCCAAAGCCACCGCGATCAGTGACTTCAGTACAGACTCTTATTCTACTTGCAATGGGGGGTGTCAGCAAGTGGCAGAGCGACATCTCTTCTGGCGATATGCCTTGCCGAACAGGCACTTTGCTGAGTACTCACGCCGTCGTCTATTGAGCAGCAATCCCCACCCGAGGAGTCAGATTGAGCCTTGCCCAGTATGCCTTACAGCCTACGAACGAAAGGACGCCAAAGAATGTCGCTTCAGATCTGTGATCCGCCCCAGTGTCCAGATAGTTTGTCGTTTCGTGCACATGTGACAACGTGATCAAGGCATCATGCGCGCCTGCGGAAGCGGGCGTGCATAATGCCTTGATCGCATGCACGGAAGATATCTCCTGAAACGACAACGACTTAGGAGTCGACAGCTCGTCCTGGCCGAGGGTAAGTGGGCCCTCGGTTGACGCTAAGCGGGGTGGCTTGGCAATCTGCGAATCTACCCCGACGACACGAAATGGAGAATAAGGCCCTCCA
>JBDKTH010001231.1:0-2363 GCA_039680305.1 Thermoguttaceae bacterium
CGAGCGAATGCGCAAGCGTGCCACGGCGAAGGTCTCCCCAGGTTAAGGGAGAGAATTGTGGAAAGCCCCACGTGTTGTGATGCAAATTTTGCGTCGCGGCGCACATTCGTAAGTAACCACTATTCCTAGGGTTGCATTTAGGCGAAAAGACGCAAGTCAACCAACCCGAAAGTGGGGGTGTGTTGCACAATTCAAGGGTGTCTACATAGTTCGGTCAGGTGCGTACCACCTATGTTTACGTCCCCCCGGATGGTTTCCATGGTTCGGAAGACCCTGGCCAGTGCTCTGCAGGGAGCACGAGCCATGCGCGCGGCCGCCAAGCGGCGCTTGGGTCGGGCCTGACGGCCGTACGCCGAGTGTGAGGGCAATTTGTCGAAAGCGTCAATTGTCAAAGATCAAAACGGCTCGCCTTCGTGGGCTGCCAGGAATCAGCCTAGCAGAACGGCTGGCCCAATTTCAACTCGATTTGACGCGGCGAGATGCGAAAGGAGGAAGCTGGAGTTCATTGCTATCATCCGCCGCGTGTGCTACCGTAGGAGAGGCCGTGGCCCGGGCGGGCTGCAGGCCGGCTCGCACGGTTTTTCGCGGATGGCAAGATTGATCCAAAGAGTTACTGACAAGGAGCTGCCGTATGGTTGCTGGCTATGATGTACGACGTGGAATGACGGCCCTGCTGGTCGTGGGGATGAGTTGGGCTCTGCTGGCCGGCGCGGATCGCGCCTGGGCTCAGGACGCCAAGGAGGTGAAGTTCTCCAAACGCTGCCTGATGGTCAACCCGAACGAAGGCTGCGCCGTGGCCGACGTCGACAAGGACGGCAAGCTGGACATCGTTTCCGGCACCCATTGGTACCAAGCGCCCGACTACGTGCCCCATCCGATCCGGGATATTCCCCAGACGATGACCGAGTTCTACGCCAACAACGCCGACCTGGTCTACGACGTGGACGGCGATGGCTGGATCGACGTGATTTCCGGCGGCTGGATGGAATCGGAGCTCTACTGGTACAAAAACCCGGGCAAGCTGGGTCTGGAACGCGGCTACAAGTGGGAGCAGAAGCTTCTCAAGAATACCCGCGGCCAGAATGAGGTCTTCCAGTTGCGCGATCTCGATGGCGACGGCGTTCCGGAAGTGTTCGTAAGCTGCTGGATCAAGAAGGATCCGACGGTCGCCTGGAAGTTTGCCAAGGATAAGGACGGCCAGCCGACGTTGGAGCGGATCGTGATCGGCGCCAGCGGCGGCGGGCACGGCTACGGTTTTGGCGACATCAACGGCGACGGACGCGAAGACCTGGCCACCGAGTCTGGTTGGTACGAACGGCCGGCCGGCAACCCGTTTGCCGCCCCCTGGAAATTCCACCCCGAGACCGCCCTGTCGCATCCGAGCTGCCCGTTCGTGATCACCGACGTCAACGGCGACGGACGCAACGATCTCGTCTGGGGGAAGGCCCACGGTTTCGGCCTCTACTGGTGGGAACAGGGCCAGCCGAAGGCCGACGGCACCACGACCTGGACCGAGCACCTGATCGACAAGAGCTGGTCGCAAGCCCACGTGATCGCCTGGGCCGACCTCGATGGCGACGGCAAGTGCGAACTGATCACCGGCAAGCGGGTCCGCGGCCACGCCGGCAAGGATCCGGGCGGCAAGGAGCCCGAGTGCGTCTTCTACTACACCTGGGATGCGGCGGCCAAGCAGTTCCACCGGCATGATATCAGCGGCTTCGGCGGCGGCGTGGGGATCGGCATGCAGATTAACGTCGTCGACCTCAACGGCGACGGGCGCCTCGACCTGGCCGTCGGCGGCAAGACCGGGACCTGGGTCCTGATCAACGAAGGGACGAAATAAGCCCCGACCGCACCTGCGGTTCCGTGCGCTCCAAGAGGTGCCACGGCTGGGTCCGCTGCCCGTGTTGGGCAGCCGAACCGGTCGTGGCACTTGGCGTTTGGGGGCCTTCCCAAGGGCCCGTCCAGAAATTACTTGGACGGGCCGGACCATTTCTTGCCGAAAGGCCCGGATGAATTAGAATTGCAGTAGACGCGAAACGGCAAAGTGGTATCTTCCCGAACATCGCAGCCGTGTTCTACGGCGGGAATGCATCACTTCGCCGCAACGACACCTTTTCCCTCGCCCGCGGACCGACGCGGTTCCGGCCGGTTCTCCCTTTGGAGGCGTCCGCCGACCCATCGTTTTCCATGCGCACAGGTACCGTAGCGCTTGTCGCGCTACTAGCGGCCAGGGAGCTGCTTGTCCAGCACGCTCTCTGGCCTTTTTTTGGTTCATCCGGGATTTGCGGGAATCGTTGTTGGGCTGGATCTTCCAGATTTCAGGTGCGTGAAGCGTAAGCGGGATGGAACGGTGCGTTTTC
>JBDKTH010000532.1:0-7078 GCA_039680305.1 Thermoguttaceae bacterium
CCGCGGAATCCAGGTCGAACTGGAAGCCAAGCTCGCCGCGGCGACCCAGCGCGAGGCGAAACTCCGGGCCGAGCTCAGCGCCGCCCAGGATGCTCAGGCGGAAGCGGAGCCCCGGCTGGCCACGGCCATCCAACGGGAGGCCCAGCTACAAGCCGCGCTGACCGCCGCCCAGGAAGCGCAGGCCGGGCTTCAGCGCGAGCTGGCGACCGTTGGCCAACGTGAGTCCATGCTCCAAGCGACGTTGGCCGCCGCCCAGGAAGCACAGGCCGGGTTCGAGCGGGAACTGGCCACGGCGGCCGAACGGGAAACCAAGCTCCGCGCCGAACTGATCACCGCCCAGAGCAGTCGAACCGAACTGGAAGCGGAACTCACCGCGTCGGCCGAGCGCGAGGCGAAACTCCGTGGGGAGTTGAAACAGGCCGTCGACGCCCGCGAGCAACTGGCGGCCGGTGAGGCGGAGGTCAGCGAGCGCGAGGCCAAGCTCCGCCGGGACCTCAAGGCGGCTCAAGACGCCGGTAAGGAACGGGAGGCCGAGATCGACGCCCTGCGGCAGCGCTGCGAACAGCTGGAAGCGGACGCTGCCCAACGTCCGGCCGGGAAGACGATCGAGTTGCAGAAGTTCCAGGCGCTCCAGGAAGAGCGCGATCAACTGGCCGATCGCCTGGAAGAGCTGGAGTCGCAGGCGAAGGACGAGTCGTCGGGCGGCGGCGAGTATCGGCGCCGCTACGAGCTGGCGATGGACGACGTGCGGGAGATGAAGAGCCGCATTCAGGACTTGGAGAAGGACCTTGCTCAGGCCCACGCGGCCAATCCGCAAGCGGGAGGGACGTCCAAGAAAGGCGTGCTCGACTGGGAGGCGGAGAAACGCCGGATCATGGCGGCCCTGGAGGCCGACGAGGCCGCCGGCGACGAAGGCAATTCCGAGGCCGCCGCGGAACGGCTGCGGATCCAGGACGTGATTCGCACGACCGAGCAGGCCCTGGCCGAACGCGAGCGGGAAATCGAAGAACTCCAGCGGGTCCTGGAAGACCAGAGCAAGAATCTCGGCTCGGTGGCCGTCGGAGCGGCCGCGCTCGGCGCCGTGTTGGACCAGGATGCCATCATCCAAGAGGAGCGGGAAAACCTCCGCCGCTCGCAGGCGGCGTGGGAGGAGAAGCTCCGCCAGGCCGAGATCGAGATCTCCATCGAGCGAGCCAAGATCGCCCGCGAACGGGCCCAGGTCGAAGACCGCGTCAAAGAACTCGAAGCGCGCCTGGAGCAGACGCAAGCCGAGGCTCCCGGCGCCGACAAAGCTGGCCCGTGCGACAAGCCCGCGCGCGGCCGCTGGCTCGCCCGGCTGGGCCTGAAGGACCTCGACGAGCAGTAGGCAGGTCCCCTCACCCCGACCCTCTCCCGAAGGGAGAGGGAGTCTCAGAACCGACTCTTACTCTTCGTCGGCGATGGTGACCTTGTCCATCACGTCGCCGGCGCGGATCGCGTTGACCACGTCCTGGCCTTCCAGGACGTGGCCGAAGACTGAATGCTTGCCGTCGAGCCAGGGAGTGGCCACATGGGTGATGAAGAACTGCGAACCATTGGTGTTCGGGCCAGCGTTGGCCATCGACAACACGCCCGGGCCGTCGTGCTTCAGACTGGGGTGGAATTCGTCGGCGAACGTGTAGCCCGGTCCCCCGGTGCCGGTCCCCTCGGGGCAGCCGCCCTGGACCATGAAGTTGGGGATCACACGGTGGAACTTCAGGCCATCATAAAACCCCTGGGCGGCCAGCTTCTCGAAGTTGGCGACCGTGTTGGGCGTCTTGTCGTCGTGAAGCTGGATCCGAATCGTGCCCTTTTTCGTGGTGATCGTGGCGACTTTCACGGAAATCTCCTTGTGGATTGGAAGGCGGGGCGGGGGGAAAAGCAGCAGTCAGCCATCAGCGGGAAAACGGCTCTCCGGTCAAGACAAGCGTCCGCCGGCTGGTTCGCTGACGGCTCTTCTACATAAAACTCTGCATGACCTCTTGGGGCGCCGGGCCGTAACTGTGTGGCTCCATGGTCGCGCTGGCCCGGCCTTGGCTGAGGCCACGCATCGCGTTGGAATAGCCGAACAGGTTGGCCAGCGGGGCGTGGGCCTCGAGGACCGTGTTTCGTCCGCGGGCGTGCGTTCGGACGATCACCCCGCGTCGCTGTTGCAGGTCGCTGACGAATTCGCCGAAGAAGTCTTCGGGCGTGGTGATTTCCAGACGCATGATCGGTTCCAGCAAGACGATCCCCGCTTCGCGCAGCCCCTTTTCAAAGGCGTCGGCCGCGGCCATGCGGAAGGCCAGCTCGTTGGACTCGGTTTCGTGGACCTTTCCGCCGAGGACGGTGATCTTCACGTTCATCAGCGGGAAGCCGAGCAGTCCGCCGCCTTCGCCGTGCTGATTGAGCACCTCCAGCGCCGCGTTGAGCATCGCGTCGGGGAGCGGCTCGCTCATGCTCCCGACCAGGACCGTCACCGGCTTCGCCCCGCCGCCAAACGGCTCCATCCGGATCGTCAGTTCGGCCGAGAGGTTCTGGCCGGCCATGTGGCGGTGGCACTCGCCGGTCACCGCGACCGGCTTGCCGATCGTCTCCCGATAGCTGACCCGCGGCTTGTGGACCTTGACGTTCAAGCTGTAGTCGCGTTCGAGCCGGTGGCGGATGACCTCGAGATGCAGCTCGCCCATCCCGCTGATCAGCGTCTGGCCGGTCTCCTCGCTTTCCTGGGCGCGGAAGGTGGGATCCTGCCGCTTCATCATCTCCAGGACGTCGGCCAACTTCTTGCGTTCCGCCGAGGTTTCCGGCTCGATGGCCATCGAGATCACGGTTTCCGGGAAGGTGATCGACTCCAGCACGATCGGGTGCTGTGGCTCGCAGAGCGTGTCGCCGGTCACCGAGTTGCGCAGGCCGACGATCCCGACGATGTCGCCCGCCTCGACGGTGGGCACCTGCTCGCGGTGATCGGCCTGAATGCGCCAGAGCTGGGGGACGTTTTCCTTCTTGTCCTTGCCGGCGTTGAGGATGCGGCTGCCCGCCTTGAGCTGTCCCGAGTAGACGCGCACGTAGTGGAGGTCGCCGTGGCGGTCGGCCTGGATCTTGAACAGCAGGCCGCAGAAGGGCTCGTCCAGCTCGGGCTTGCGGGTCTCTTTGGCGTTCTTCTTCTTGGGATTCACGCCTTCGACCGGCGGCACCTCGGCCGGGCTCGGCAGATAGTAGGCCACCGCGTCGAGAACCGGCTGCACGCCGATGCCGTCGAGCGCCGAGCCGCAGAGCACCGGCACGAGCAGATTGTGGACCGTCGCCTCGCGGAGCACACGGTGGATCAACTCGACCGGCACTTCCTCTTCGGCCAGCAGCAACTCGGTCAGTTCATCGCTGAACATGGAGAGGCGGTCGAGGAGCTTTTCCCGCCAGGCCTCCGCGTCGTCCCGCAACTCCTCGGGGATCTCCTCGACGAGCACGTTGGCCCCGCCGCTTTCGGGCGAGAACGACCGCTTCTTCATCTCGATGAGGTCGATGATCCCGCGGAACGGATCGGCCACGTGGGGCGGGCCGCTGCCGATCGGCAAATTGACCGGCACGGGCGTGCACTCCAGGCGCTTCTCGATCTCCTCGATCGTGCCGTAGAAGTCGGCCCCTTCCCGATCCATCTTGTTGATAAAGGCGACCCGGGGCACGTGATACTTGTCGGCCTGGCGCCAAACCGTCTCGCTCTGGGCTTCGACCCCTTCCCGCGCGCTGAAGACCACCACGCCGCCGTCGAGGACACGGAGGCTCCGCTCGACCTCGGCTGTGAAATCGACGTGGCCGGGGGTGTCGATCAGATTGACGGTGATGTCCCGCCAGGGGAAGGTCACGCAAGCCGCCATGATCGTGATCCCGCGCTCCTGCTCCTCGGGATCAAAGTCGGTCGTCGTGGTCCCCTTGTCGACCTGGCCGACCCGGTGGATGAAATGCGCATAGAACAACATGCGCTCGGTCAAGGTCGTCTTGCCGGCGTCGATGTGGGCGATGACGCCGATATTGCGGAGGCTGGTTAGGTCGCGCGGCATGGGAATGGATTGGAAATTGAAAAATGAAAATTGAAAAATGAAAATTGCAAATTGAGACGGGCGTAGCCACCCGCTGCGGTCACATCACTTCCCAATTTTCAATTTGCAGTTTTCATTTTTCAATTTGCAATCGGCCAGAACCTGTTTCAAAACCGGATGCACCCGGGCGTCTTGCCGGCTTGGAACCGGTTTTGAAACAGGTTCTCAGCGCAAAACAACGCCGCGCCGGAAGGGGAGACAACCGGCGCGGCGTTAGTGGAGTTCGGTCTTACCACGCGAAGTGGGCGAACGCCTTATTGGCATCGGCCATGCGATGGACGTTTTCACGCTTCGTCATCGCCACGCCTTCGCGATTGTAGGCGGCCAACAACTCGATGGCCAGCTTCTCGAAGCTCGGCCGACCCTTCTTCTCGCGCACGGCGCCGAGGATCCAGCGGATCGCCAACGACTGCTGCCGATTCCGGTTGACCTGCATCGGGACCTGGTAGGAGGCACCACCGACACGCTTCGAGCGAACTTCGATGTTCGGCTTCACGTTCTCGACGGCCTGGGTGAAGACGTCGATCGGCTCTTTGTCGGGGATCTTCTCGTGGATCATGTCCAGGGCGTCGTAGAACACCGATTGGGCAGTGCTCTTCTTGCCATCCCACATCAGGCAATTGATGAACTTGCTGGCCAGCATCGACCCGTGGACCGGATCGGGGGCAAGCATCTTCCGACTGGCAGTAATTCGACCCATGGCTTATTCCCTACTTCTTCTTGGCTCCGTAGATGCTCCGCGACTGCTTCCGGCCCTCGACCCCCAGTGCATCCAGCGTGCCACGGACGACGTGGTAGCGGACGCCCGGCAGGTCGCGAACACGACCGCCGCGAACCAACACGATCGAGTGTTCTTGCAGGCTATGCCCTTCCCCGGGGATGTACACGGTGACTTCTTTCCCGTTGGACAACCGCACACGGGTGATCTTCCGCAGGGCGGAGTTCGGCTTCTTGGGGGTCATCGTCCTGACCTGCAGGCAAACCCCCCGCTTTTGCGGGCAAGCTTCCAACACGGGCGACTTGCTGAACTTCCGCGCTGGCTTACGCCGTTTCCGGATAAGTTGGTTAATCGTAGGCATTCGCGATCTCAAACCTGGTTATGGGTATACGACGCTGGCTTGTCTAGCTGCACCTGATGGGAATCCGTTAGGATACCCGATCAGCCTGCCCTGTCAAGGAGGTCCTGCGGGGTGGCCCAAGGCCACCCCCGCGTTCGCCTCCTGCGACCGGGCTGGTACATCCATGGCTCTATTTCTCTTCGAGACGCGCTCCAAGCCCCAAGGCACGGATCCCCTCTCCATGGAGGGGAGGGGATCGTGAGGTTGTCTCTTAGGCCTCATCCTCATTGGCCGGACCTGGCTCGCTGTCACCAAACAGGGCATCCAGGGCCGTCTTGGCCTTTTCGCTGGCCGCGCGCTCGGCGCTGATCTCGCCCCCATCGCCTTCGGGAATTCCCTCGAGCAAGGGGAATGCCGGCCGCGGGGCAGCCGCCTTCTGGGCCGAGAGCTGAGCCAGGGCGTGCGGCCGCAGCCGGACTTCCGATTCCTGGTAGGTCCGGAAGCCGGTTCCGGCGGGCACGAGGTGGCCAAGGATCACGTTTTCCTTCAGACCGACCAGCGGGTCGACCTTGCCGGCCAACGCCGCCTCGGTGAGCACCTTGGTGGTCTCCTGGAAACTAGCGGCCGAGATAAAGCTGGAGCTTTGCACGGCGGCCTTGGTGATCCCCAACAGCTGCGTCGATGCCGTCGCCGGAGAGGGCCGCCCGGCCTTGGCCGGGTTGCCGCCGCTGGCTTCGATCTGGGCGTTCTGTTGGTCGAAGACTTCCCGCGGCACGATCTCGCCTTCCTGGAACTTCGTGTCGCCCGGCGCGGCGATCTTGACGCACTTGGCCAGTTCCTGGTTCTTCGCCCGGAACTCGAACTTGTCCATCACGCTGCCTTCGAGCAAGCCGGTATCGCCGCCCGATTCGACGCGGACCTTGCGGAGCATCTGGGCGACGATGATCTCGATGTGCTTGTCGTTGATCTCCACGCGCTGGCTGCGGTAGACGTTCTGGATTTCCCGGGTGAGGTACTGCTGGACCGCCTCTTCGCCTGAGATCCGCAGGATGTCGTGGGGCACCAGCGGGCCGTCGACCAGCGCCTCGCCCGCCCGGACGAAGTCGCCGGCGTGGACGCGGAGATGCTTGCCGTGGGTGACGAGGTGTTCGCGTTCGATCCCCGACTCGCTGCGGACGATGATCGTCCGCTTGCCGCGGCGTTTCTCGCCCAACAGTTCGACGGTGCCGTCGATCTCGGCGATCACCGCCGGGTCCTTCGGCTTGCGGGCCTCGAAGATTTCCGTCACCCGCGGGAGACCGCCGGTGATGTCTTGCGTACCGGCGACCTCACGCGGCGTCTTGGCCAGCAGGGTACCGGCCGAGATCTGCGCGCCTTCGTCGACTTCGATGTGGGCCCGTTCGGGGAGGTAGTAGACGTCGAGAATCTTGCCGGTGGCGTCTTCGAGCACGATCTGGGGATGCATGTCGCCCTTGTGCTCCATCACCATCTGGCGGACGGTGCCGGCGGCGTCCTTCTCCATGCGGATCGTTTCGCCTTCGATGATGTCCTCGTAACGGACCTTCCCGCCGACCTCGGCGAGGATCGGGATGCTGTGCGGATCCCACTGGCACAGCACGGTTCCCGGCTGAACCTCCTGGTTCTCTTCGACCAGCAGGTGCGCCCCGGTGGGAATCTCGTACTTTTCCAGCTCGCGACCGCGCGGGTCCAGAATGGCGATCTCCCCGTTGCGGGTGAGCACGACGTGCTGGCCGGCGTCGTTCCGCACGACCTTCAGGCGGGCGAATTTCGCCACACCAGCCCGTTTGGCGCGGATCTCGCTCTCTTCGACGGCGCGGGCCGCCGTCCCACCGATGTGGAACGTCTGCATCGTCAACTGCGTACCCGGCTCACCAATACTCTGGGCGGCGATGATTCCCACGGCCATCC